>NZ_LSJT01000089.1:0-2117 GCF_001556795.1 Dermacoccus sp. CCH2-D9 | reverse complement strand
CGCGTCATTCCTCCGCAACCGCCGCCCCGGCCGCGGTGCACGTTTTGATCACGTCCCTCCATGGGGTGCCGAATCTGGCACCGCCAATCGCGCACTCGCGGATGCTACCTGCACTACCGTGCAGAGCATGAGCTCAAAGAAATCGGGATACCGCAACTACACAGCAGATAGCACGTACTGGACCGTGCGCAAGTACAACGGCGGCTACTGGGTGGTACGGATTGATAACTCGTCGAACAACTATGAGTGGGCGGAGGTGTTTGGGGGGTACGACACTGCAGGAGCTGCCGGTGGCGTTGCAGCACAGCTGGGGTATGCGCAAGGCCGAAGAGACGCGCTCGAAGAGGCGGCCAACGCCCTGCACGCTGCTCTCGACAAAGTGGGGCTAGGTGCACCAGAACCTGCCGCGCCCGAGATGCCACCAGCAGCAGCACCGACCCTGCCGGCCGACGACGAAGGAGAAGAAGCGACAAGCGCTGCAAGCCATCGGAACTGACCGTCAGCGTCCTGCAGCGCCATTGGGTTGGCAAGAGGGAGCGCGACTCAAGAACTGCGGCACACTGCCAGGCTTTGTCGCGAGAAATACCCGCGCGCCTCAAACGGCTAGGAGGCGTCCCTCTTGATGAGGGGCGCCTCCTAGCTGCCTGGTTCTAGGGTGCGCGTTCTGATTCAACAGGTCGACACCGGGGCCGCGCCAGCCTGGCCGGCGCGACCTTCCATTCGGACCACGGATCGGTCTATACCTCAACGGATTTCGCCACGTTGTGTGCCGAGGCCCCGCGACGAGCCGGCTCTGCTCATATAGCTCGATGAAAGCCGGCTTACCGCAGCGGTCTGCCATGTGCGGTCGATCGGAACGAACGGAATTCCCCGCCCGCCGTAGGTCCACTTGTTCAAAGCTGGATCGTCATCATTGCTCGCCTGGCCTTCCCAGGCCACGTCTGAGGGGGCTGGGCGATAACGCCGTCGAGGCGAGGATCACGAGTGGCCATGAGCAACGCAGCCTCTGCTCCGTAGGACAGGCCAACAACGACCAGCCGGTCGCATTCATCGGCTAGCGCATCCAGCGCCTCACTGAAGAATTCAAGAAAAACCTGCGCCGAGACCGGCTGTAAGCCCTCGCCGCCAAACCAACGCAGCCCTAGCGCGGTGACACCACGTTCCGTCAACATATCCACTCTTGTGGTGTCGATGCGGCGACTAGAACCCACCAGCACAAGCACTCCGGTCCCGTTCCCACCGCGCGGCTGGGTTGTGGCCGGTAAGAGTTGGCGGCAAGCGCTGACATGACTCTCCTCGATCTCACTGACGCGATCTGGCCAGCCTAACCACGCACCCAGCGACGATTCGGTAGCTCAAACGAAGGGTTCCGCATACCTCAGACAGTCCACCCGCCTCGAACGCTACGATCTGTTGAAGCGATGAGCGGCTGCACTGGGGCCACCCTCCTAGAGTGAGCAGGTGGCCGCCGCGCGGCGCCCCGGAAAGGTTCCCCCATGGCTGCCCCGCGTCCTCGCCCCGACGAGCCCTCCTCAGCTCTCACGTGGGTGGTCATCGTCATCACACTCGGTATTGCTTTGGCCCTCGTGGCCATCTTCGGTGGACCCAAGGACGTACGGCTCAAGGCTGACATGGGCACGTACTCGCTCATGAATTGCGGGCCAAACGAAGGGAAGACCTCTCCCGCGGAAATCGTCGCCAACACCGACAGCCATGCGGCCAGCATCGTCAACGTCACGGTAGGGGGCGGGTCGACAAAAGTCCGGGTCGCCGACTTCGCCGCCATCGACGCAGGACGAGCCCATGGCAGGTTCGAGCCAGAAGCTGCCATGAGCGTCGGTGCCGCACGGCTACCAGCTGTCAGCCACCCCCGCGAGATCCTGCCTGGCCACCAAGCACTCGTGGAGGTTCTCCTGACCTCGAGCGTGCCTTCAGCGCACGCCAACGGGTACGACATCACCATCAAGGATGGGCCGTACACGCATGTCGTGCACGGTGAGACCTCTGCCGGCCTCACCTGCACCGGGCAGCAGCCCCACTGACTTTCCTGACGCATCGGGCCAGGTGATCAAAACGTGCACCGCGGCCGGGGCGGCGGTTGCGGAGGAATGACGCGC
>NZ_LSJT01000088.1:0-517 GCF_001556795.1 Dermacoccus sp. CCH2-D9 | reverse complement strand
GGCGGGCACGCCGCACCGACGGGCGAGGCGCCACAGGTTCGTCGCGTGACGCCGACTGGCCATCGCCTCGGGCGGGCCGTCGTGGCAGGCCACCTCGAGGGCGAGCGCGCCGTGCGGGAGAGCGGTTCGCCAGCGACGCACCAGGGCCTCGGCCTCGGCGTGACGACCACGCAGGAGTGCCTGCCCGACGTCCGAATCCGGGCCGAGGAGCACCGTGAGTGCCGGCTGGTTCGGTTCGCTCTCGTGCGTGACGTGCGCGGCCACCCGGTCGAGACTCGTGGCGGGCGCGCCGCGCTCACCGCTCAGATGAGCATCGGTGACGAGACGGCACAGCTGGGCCCACCCCAGCCCCGGCGCGAGCCCCGACGCCGCACCGCGGGCGAGGACGGTGACGCGCGGGCTCCGCTCGTCCCGCGCCGGGCCACCCTTGGCGGGGGTACGCGCCCGCAGCACGCGCTCGGGCGCCAGCGCGAGGTCGACGCCGAGGATCGGCTCGAGGCCTGCGGCGGTGCACGCC
>NZ_LSJT01000087.1:0-30700 GCF_001556795.1 Dermacoccus sp. CCH2-D9 | reverse complement strand
GGCAGCGCCCTCGTCGAATTCGCCCACGGCGTCCCCGTCGGCGTTGCTCGAGGCATCGCTCGGCTCGACGCCGCCGGGCTCACGCGCAACGAATCGGCTCGACGTGTCAGCAAGCACGTCGCTCAGCGCGTCGCGCACGGCTGCTCCGTCACTCGCCCACGTGTGCGGCGCGCGCAGCCTGACGACGAGCGCGCCCGGTTCGCTGACCATGTCGCCGGCGCCCGCGCGCGTCAGCGCCTCGGGCCACGCCGCGAGCGCTCCGAGCGGGACGTCGCACCGCGCTCCGGAGAAGCGCCACCGCACGACGTCTGGATCGGGTGTTGCCTCCGGGTGCAGGGCGAGGTCGCTCATGTGAGCGCGAGCACGATGTGGCGAGCGAGGAACGCCATGCCCCATGCGAGGACGAACATGTACGCCCACGCGATCGCCGGCCAGCGCCACGTGTTCGTCTCGCGACGCATGATCGCGATGGTCGAGACGCACTGCAGGGCGTAGACGAAGAACACGAGCAGCGCGACGACCGTCGCCGTCGTGAAGACGAGCTGCCCGGCGTGCGGGCCGTCGCTGAACGTCATCTTCATGAGCGCCGCGCGCGGGTCCTCGGGGTCGGTCGCGCTCGCCACCTGCCCGAGCGTCGCGACGAAGACCTCGCGCGCACTCGTCGCGCCGAGCAGCCCGACGCAGATGTGCCAGTCGAACCCGAGCGGCGCGAAGATCGGCTCGATGAACCGCCCGATCGAGGCGGCATACGAGTGGTCGATGACGTACGCGGCCTTCTCGGTGTCGCCCATCCCGGCGGTCTCGGCGCCGCGGGCCGGGAAGTTGAGCAGCACCCACAGCGCGACGGTCGTCGTCAGGATGATGCCGCCGGCCTTGCGCAGGAACATACGCACCGAGTGCCACATCGTCGTCACGACGTTGCGGATCGACGGGAAGCGGTACGGCGGCATCTCCATGTAGAACGGCAGCGACGCATCGCGCAGCGCCGTCGCCTTGAACACGGCGACCGCGACGAGGGCCGACAGCCCGCCGAGCACGTACAACCCGAAGAGCACGAGGCCCTGCGCGTTGAACGGCCCGTACCGCTGCCCCGGTTCGACGAGCAGCGACGTCAGCAGCACGTAGACGGGCAGGCGCGCCGAGCACGTCATGAGCGGCGCAGTGATGATCGTCGCGATGCGGTTGCGTGACGACGGGATGGTGCGCGTCGCCATGATGCCTGGCACCGCGCATGCGAACGAGCTGAGCATCGCGACGAACGCGCGGCCCTCCAGCCCCGTGGCGGCCATGATCCGGTCCATGAGGAACGCCGCGCGCGACAAGTACCCGACGTTCTCGAGCAGCGACAGGACGAGGAACAGCAGCATGATCTGCGGCACGAAGACGAGCGTCGCGCCGACACCACCGATGATGCCGTTGCCGACGAGTGAGGCGAGCGTGTCGTTCGGGATGTGTTGCGCCTGGGCGCCGAGCCACGCGAACCCCTGCTCGACGAGATCCTGCAGCGGCGCAGCGACGGTGAAGATGGCCTGGAAGAACAGGAACATCGTCGCGAAGAACACGGCGAGACCGGCGACCGGGTGCAGCAGCACCGCGTCGATGCGCCGCGAGCGCGTGTCCTGCCCGGCGGGCATGTACTCGGCGGCCGCGAGCACCGAACGCGACCACGGCGCGAGCTGCGCATCCTGCGTCGGCGGGCTGACGACGGGCCGCGTCCAGGCGGGGACGTCGGCGAGCAGGGTGCGGATGTCGTCGACCCCCACGCCCGTCGCCGCCATGACGGCCCGCACCGGCACGCCGAGAGCCCGCTCGAGGGCTGCGACGTCGAGGTGGCCGCCGCGCGCGTGCAGTTCGTCGATCATCGTGAGGGCCAGCATCGTCGGCTTGCCCAACGCGATCGCGCGCGCGACGAAGGGCAGCGAGCGTCGCAACGTGGTGGCGTCGGCGACGACGATGAGCGCGTCGGGTGCCGGCACGCCGTCGAGTCGGCCGGCGAGGGCATCGACGACGACCTGCTCGTCGGGGCTCACGGCCTCGAGGCTGTAGGTGCCCGGCAGGTCCTCGAGGACGAGGTTCGTCCCGCCTGCGCGCACGTCTCCGAACGAACGCGACACCGTCACGCCCGGGTAGTTGCCCGTCTTCGCGCGCAGACCGGTGAGTCGGTTGAAGAGGCTTGACTTGCCGGCGTTCGGCGCGCCCAGCAGCGCGACGCGGGTGCTCGTCGCGGCGTCCGCTGTCGCGACGTCATCGGGGGCGTGGCAGCTCACAGGACGTCGACGCGGATGGCACCCGCGTCACGCCGACGCAGGCAGAGTTCGTAGTCGCAGACACGGAAGACCATCGGATCGCCCATCGGCGCACGGCGCACGACCTCGATCTGTTCACCCTCGCGGAAGCCGAGCTCGCGCAGGCGACACAGGACGGCGTCGGCGCACCGGGACGCATCGAATCCGACGACGGTGGCGTGGGAGCCGGGCCGCAGCAGGTCGAGAGTCGTCATGGGCCTCACCTTCGGAGCACTCGCACCGTCGCGGGACGCGGCGATCATAGGCAAGGCTCACCTTACTCCCCCGGGCCGAACAAGTGGCTCAGGGCAGCAGCACCAGATGATCGCGGTGGACGAGGCTGCGCTCGAAAGCCGGGCCGATGGCGTCGCTCAGATCGCGAGTCGTGCGCCCCATTGCACGGTGCACGTCGGCGACGTCGTAGTTGACGAGCCCGCGCGCGAACACGTGGCCGTGACGGTCGGCGAGGTCGACGGCGTCGCCTGCGAGGAATCGCCCCTGCGCCTCGATGACACCCGCGTGAAGCAGCGAGCGCCCCTTCGTCCGCACGGCCTCGACTGCGCCATCGTCGAGCACGAGGCGCCCGGCCGGGTGCGTCGCGTGCGCGAGCCACAGGCGTCGCGCGCTGCGACGACGACCTGTCGGCGCAAATGCCGTGCCCACCTGCTCGCCGAGCAGCGCGTGGCGCGCGTTCGGCATCGACGTCAGCATCGTCGGGATGCCGGCTGCGGTCGCGATGCGCGCCGCGTCGACCTTCGTCCGCATGCCCCCGGTGCCGACACCGGATCCGGTGCCGCCGATCTCGACGTCATCCATCGCGGCGACGTCCGCGACGAACGGGATCCGCGAGGTGCCCTCGCGGCTCGGCGGACCGTCATAGAGGGCGTCGACGTCCGAGAGCAGGATGAGCGCGTCGGCGTCGACGAGGTGCGCGACGAGTGCCGCGAGCCGGTCGTTGTCACCGAAGCGGATCTCCTGCGTCGCGACCGTGTCGTTCTCGTTGATGACGGGCACCGCGCCGAACTCGAGCAGCGTCTGCAGCGTCGAGCGGCCGTTGAGGTACGTGGCGCGGCGGGTGACGTCCTCCGTCGTCAGCAGCACCTGCCCCATCGTCAGCCCGAGACCCTGGAACAGCAGCGAGTACGCGGACATGAGCTGTCCCTGCCCGACGGCAGCTGCGGCCTGCGCCTGCGGCAGCTCCGTCGGGCGCGTCGGCATGCCGAGCTGGCCCATCCCCGCAGAGATGGCTCCGGAGGAGACGAGCAGCACCTCCTTGCCCGCGTGCCGACGCTCGGCCAGCACCCCGACGAGCTCCGTCAGCGCCTCGTGGTTGATGCCGCCGCTCGTGTGGGTGATCGAACTCGACCCCACCTTGACGACGACGCGCTTGGCTTCGCGGACCTGCGCGCGCACCGCGTCGCCGTCGACGGCAGGGGTCGTCGGGGGCGTCTGCGGGGCGTGCTCGGCATGATCGTGCTCGTCGCGCACGTCAGCCGCACGCGTGGCGTGCTCGTCGGGCATGGTCGTCGTGGCGTCTGCGTTCATCGGGCGACTCCTTGCTGCACCGACGCGCGGGGCGCGTCACTCCTCGGTGCGGTAGCTCTCGTGCTCGGTCCAGACTCCGGCCTGACGTTCGGCCGCGAGCTCTTCGCGCGCCAGACGCTGACCGTCCTTGCGGTTGTGGAACTCGTCGCGCTTCTCGGCGCGCGACGGACGCGACGCCTCCTCGAGGCGTAGGTCGGTGCCGCGGGCGCCGAGCAGTTCGGCGCCGGCCTGCAGGGTGGGCTCCCAGTCGAAGACGACAGCGTTGTCGCCGGGACCGATGAGGACGGTCGAGCCGGGCACCGCGCCCGCCTTGAACAACTCCTCCTCGATACCGAGTCGGTTGAGACGATCGGCGAGGTAGCCGACGGCCTCGTCGTTGCTGAAGTCGGTCTGGCGCACCCAGCGCGTCGGGCGATCCCCGACGATACGGAACAGCGTGCCGTGCGTGCCACCCTCCTTCACGATGCGGAACCCGGCGTCGTCCATGGCCTTCGGACGCACGATGACGCGCGCCGGCACGGCCGACTCGACCTCCTGACGCGCCTGCTCGACGTGCTTGGCGAGCGCGAACGTCAGCTCCTTGAGGCCCTGGTGCGCAACGGCGGAGACGATGAACACCTCGAGGCCGCGTGCTTCGAGGTCGGGCTTGACCATCTCGGCGAGTTCGCGGGCGTCCGGCACGTCGGCCTTGTTGAGCACGACGATGCGGGTGCGCTCGGAAAGGGGCTTGCCGCCGAGGGATTCGTCGGCGACGTACTCGCTCAGTTCGTGCTCGATCGTGTCGAGGTCGCTCATCGGGTCACGGCCCGGCTCGAGCGTCGCGCAGTCGATGACGTGGACGAGGACCGAGCAGCGCTCGACGTGACGCAGGAACTCCAGGCCGAGGCCCTTGCCCTGGCTCGCGCCGGGGATGAGACCGGGCACGTCGGCGATCGTGAAACGCTGCGAACCGGCCGTCACGACACCGAGATTGGGCACGAGCGTCGTGAACGGGTAGTCGGCGATCTTCGGCTTCGCGGCGCTGACGACGGAAACGAGCGAGCTCTTGCCGGCGCTCGGGAAACCGATGAGGGCGACGTCGGCGAGCGTCTTCAGCTCGAGCACGATGTCGTTGCTCTCCCCCGGCTCGCCGAGCAGCGCGAAACCGGGCGCCTTGCGCCGCTGGCTCGCGAGGGCCTTGTTGCCGAGGCCGCCGCGGCCACCGGCGGCCGCGACGTAACGGCTGCCGAAACCGACGAGGTCGGCGAGGATCGTGCCGTCGCGATCCTTGACGACGGTGCCCTCCGGCACGGGCAGGACGAGGTCGTCGCCGTCGGCGCCGTTGCGTTCGTCACCGGCACCCGGCTTGCCGTTCTGCGCGCTGCGGTGCGGGCTCTTGTGGTACTCGAGCAGCGTCGTCACCTGCGGGTCGACCTCGAGGACGACGTCACCGCCGTGCCCGCCGTTGCCGCCGTCCGGGCCACCGAGCGGCTTGAACTTCTCACGATGCACGGAGGCGACGCCGTGCCCACCGTTGCCGGCCGTCACGTTGAGGACGACGCGGTCGACGAAGTTGGTTGCCATGGGTGATTCCTTTCGGCGCGCGCGAGGCGCGTGGCGCGGCCGGGCCCGTGAGGCCCGTGGTGCCGCCGTGATGCGGTGCCGCGTCGATGCGTCACCACGTTGATTCTATGAGCGTTCCGAGACGCACGTGAGGGGGTGAGCCGCGACGCGCGGGCTCACCCCCTCACGCGGGGTGATCAGATGATCGCGTGAGCGATCAGGCCGTGATCTCCGGCTCGACGACGATGTCGACGACCTTGCGGCCCTTGCGCTCGCCGAACTTGACGGCGCCCGGGGCGAGGGCGAAAAGCGTGTCGTCGCCGCCACGGCCGACGTTCTCGCCGGGGTGGAAGTGCGTGCCGCGCTGGCGGACGATGATCTCGCCCGTGCCGACGACCTGGCCGCCGAAGCGCTTCACGCCGAGTCGCTGTGCATTGGAGTCACGACCGTTGCGGGTCGAGGATGCACCCTTCTTGTGTGCCATGTCAGAGCCTCTTTCGAAATCTGTGGAAGATCAGGGGTGAGCGCGAGGCTCAGCCGATCTTGGTGACCTTGATCTGCGTCAGCGGCTGACGGTGGCCCTGGCGCTTGCGGTAACCCGTCTTGTTCTTGTACTTCATGATGGTGATCTTCGGGCCCTTGGCGGCCTTGACGACCTCGGCGGCCACCTTGACACCGGCCAGCTTGTCGGCCTCGACCGTGATGTCGGCACCGTCGACGAGCATGAGCGGCTTCAGCTCGATGCTCTCGCCCGGCTGCGCCGAGACCTTGTCGATGAGGAGGACATCGCCGACGGAGACCTTCTCCTGGCGACCACCCGCGCGAACAATCGCGTACACGTTGGACTCTCTTTCGTCATGGCACGCTCGCTCTGTCTGACCGGCCGATAGCTACCCCGGTTTCGCCGCGCACACGCACGAGGCGCAGGCTGGCGGTGACGGGACATCGGGCGCGGTGGGCGCACCAAACGTAAACAATACCTGGCGGCGGGTGCGGGGCCCAAATCGTCCTGATGGCCCGCCGGCTGTCGGTGCCTCGCCTCGCCAGGACGCTTGAGGTCTGAAACTCCGCGGTGCCGGATTGAAGTCTTCACGACGACGGTTGGGGGCCGCAAATCCGCCATGCGGAGTTTCGGCCCCCACGATCATCGGGGACGACGTGGTGCGCGCCCCGCGTGATCGATCAGTCGTCGCTCGGCGCCTTCGGCGCGGGTGCCCCGGCGGGCGAGCTGACGCGAGCGCGCTTCTTGCGCGCCGGAGCCTTCCGCTCGCCAGCAGCAGCCGACGCCGCGTCAGACGTGCTGCTCGCCGTAGCAGTCTTGTGGGCCGTGGCCGTGTCGTTCGCGGCGGTCGTGTCGCCTGTCGTGGTCGAACCCGTCGAGTTCGACGCCGAGCCGGCCTCCCCTGCGACCTTCGTCAACGGGGCCGACGACGACGCCGGCGCGCTGAGGTCGACCGGCTGCAGAGTGACGGGCGCACCCGCGCTCGAACCGGCGCGGCGACGCGGACGCTTCATCGGCGCCGGCGTCGTGCCGGCCGACGAGGTGCCAGCTGCCGATGACGTGGCGTTCGCCGGAGCATCCGACGTCGATGCGGCACCCAGCGTCGGGCCGTCGGTCGATGCCGTATCCGTGCTGGAGCTCGCCAGTGCCGCCGAAGTCGACGGCGTAGCCGAGGTCGACGTGCCCGACCCAGATGCCTCGGACGGTGCGGTCGATACCGACGCCGACACCACCGGCACCGTCATGACGCTCGCCTCACCGGCTCGTGCGGGTGCACCCGTCGACGCCGCCGCGCGACGCGAACCGCGACGACGCGCCGTCGGGGCCTGCGCCGTCGACGCCGTCGCAGTGGCAGCGCTGCCCGCGTCGGCAGGAGCCGAACCGCTCACCGCCGTGCCGTTCGTCGCGATGTCGGCAGCGGCACCCTCGTTCGCCGCAGGCGCGCTCGTCACGTCGCCCGCGTCCGTCGAGGCGTCGGCAGCAGCCTGGGCGACGCGCTCCGAGCGCGGCTTGACGCGACCGGAGCGGCGCGTGCCCGACTTCTTGGGCGCACTTGTCTCGGGAGCAGCCTCAGCCGAGCCAGCGCCGGCCTGCGGCGACACCGTCATGACGGCGTCGTCGTCAGACGCGGTGGAGACGGGCTTCGACGTCGCCGACTTGTCGCCCGCGGAGATCGCTGCGGCGTGCGCGGCCGCGGCGATCTGCGCGAAACCGTTGTCGCGCTCCGCCTTCGACTCGCCGGCCTCGTCCTGACGACCCTGGTGCTGACCGCCGTTCGAGCCGCCGGTCGAACCGTGCGAACCGTTGCCCGGGGTGTCACGGCCACCACGACCACCGCGCCCGCCACGACCCTTGCGGTTCGTGTCGTTGCCGTTGATGTCGCGGTTCTCGACCGGGTGGTCGTGGATGACGATGCCGCGCCCCTGGCACGACTCGCACGTCTCGGAGAAGACCTCGACGAGGCCCGCGCCGACGCGCTTGCGCGTCATCTGCACGAGGCCGAGCGAGGTGACCTCGGCGACCTGGTGCTTCGTGCGGTCGCGGCCCAGGCACTCGAGCAGGCGACGCACGACGAGCTCGCGGTTCGCCTCGAGCACCATGTCGATGAAGTCGACGACGATGATGCCGCCGATGTCGCGCAGGCGCAGCTGACGCACGATTTCCTCGGCCGCCTCGATGTTGTTCTTCGTCACGGTCTCCTCGAGGTTGCCCCCGGAGCCGACGAACTTGCCGGTGTTGACGTCGACGACCGTCATCGCCTCGGTGCGGTCGATGACGAGCGAACCGCCCGACGGCAACCACACCTTGCGGTCCATGGCCTTGGCTAGCTGCTCGTCGATGCGGTGCTCGGCGAAGACGTCTTCGTCGCCCTCCCACTTCTCGAGGCGCTCGACGAGGTCGGGCGCGACCTCGGAGATGTAGGTGTGCACCTCGTTCCAGGCACGCTCGCCGGAGACGACCATCTTCGCGAAGTCCTCGTTGAACACGTCGCGGATGACGCGGACCGTCAGATCCGGTTCGCCGTGCAGCAGCGACGGCGCGTTGGCCGTCTCGGCCTTCGCCTGGATGCGCTCCCACATCTTCATGAGGCGCTCGACGTCGGCGCGCAACTCCTCCTCGGAAGCACCCTCGGCGGCGGTGCGGACGATGACGCCCGCGTCGGCCGGCACGACCTCCTTGAGGATGCGCTTGAGGCGCGCGCGCTCGGTGTCGGGCAGCTTGCGGCTGATGCCCGTCATCGAGTTGCCCGGCACGAAGACGACGAAGCGTCCCGGTAGCGAGATCTGCGACGTCAGGCGGGCGCCCTTGTGGCCGATCGGGTCCTTCGTCACCTGGACGAGGACGCTCTCGCCCGCCTTGAGGGCGTGCTCGATGCGCTTGGGCTGGTTGTCGAGACCGGCGGCGTCCCAGTTGACCTCGCCGGCGTACAGGACGGCGTTGCGCCCGCGGCCGATGTCGACGAACGCCGCCTCCATCGACGGCAGCACGTTCTGCACCCGGCCGAGGTAGACGTTGCCCGCCATCGAGCTCGCCTGCTCCTGACGCGAGACATAGTGCTCGGCGAGCACCCCGTCCTCGAGGACGCCGATCTGAGTGCGCCCCTCCTGCTCGCGCACGACCATGACGCGCTCGACGCTCTCGCGGCGTGCGAGGAACTCGGCCTCGGTGATGACGGTGCGGCGGCGTCCCGCCTCACGGCCCTCGCGGCGGCGCTGCTTCTTCGCCTCGAGGCGCACCGAGCCCTTGATGGACGTGATCTCGTCCTTCGCGCGACGCGGCTCGCGCACCTTCGTCACGGTGTTCGCGTCGTCGCCGTCCGAGCCCTGACCCGAGCCGCTGCGACGGCGACCGCGCGTGCGCTTGCGCGACCCCGCGTCGTCCTGGGCGTCGTCGTCGTGCTTCGAGCTGTCGTCCTGCGCGGCGTTGCCGTCGCGCTTCGAGCCGTCGCCCTGCGCCGCGTCGTCGTGCTTCGCGTCGCCGCCCTTGGAACCGGAGTCGCGGCCGTCGGCGTCGTCGTGCTGAGCCTGCGAACCGTCGCGGGCGTCGTCACCCTTGTTGCCGCGACGGCCACGTCCGCCGCGACGGCGCCGACGCGGGGTCTGCTCGTCGTCGTTCTCATCGTTCTCGTCGTTCGCGTCGTGGTTGTCGTCGGTGTCGGCGGACTGCTTCTCGCCCACCTCGTCCGCGTCCTCGCGCGAGCCCTGAGCGGCGTCGTCGGACGACGCGTCGCCATTCTCGTCGTGCTGCGCGTCGTCACCGCGACGGCGGCGGCTGCGCGAACGCGCGGGGCGCGGCTGCTCGTCGGCCTCGTCGTCGGTGTCGTCGTCGCCACCTGCGCGGCCGGCGGGTGCCTCGTCACGCGGCGACTCGTCATCGGCGCGGCGCGAGCGGCGGGGCACGCGCGTCATCGGGTCGGCGGCCTGGAACACGAGGCCGAACGCGGCGCCGGCGGGCGCGCCCTGGCCCGAGTCGCCATCGGTGACGTCCTCGTCACCGTCGATGGCCTCGACCTCGTCGCTCGTGTCAGCGTCCTGCGCGGGCTCGGCCTGCGGCGCTGTGAAGGGGCTGCCGGCCGCGAACGGGCTGGCGAAGGGGAATTCAAGATTTTCGGGGGCCACGGGGCCCTCCTTCTTCGTCGGCACGACGTGTGCCACAGAAAGACCACCTGGGCCTTGCACGCGCCGCGGCGCGGATCGTTCGTATCGCCTGCGATCGTTCGTGTCCGCAGGACGGAAGTCGTCTTCTACGTGGCTCGTCGGCTCGCGCTGCGCGCGGCACCGGACGTCACGCCGCAGAGCTTCTCGGTCGGCGGCTTCGCATGACGATGCGTCGGCCACCCTCGCGCGATTCGCGGTGCACCGGCTGCGGCTCGCGCCGCATCACCTGCGCTCCGACGGCGCGGTCGGAAGGTTCTGCGGGAGCGGCAGGCTCTGTGAGACCTGCACGTTCCATCCGCATTATCGCACAGTCATCGCACGGGTGTCGGCAGGCCGGCGGCCTCGTGTCCACATGGCGTCACAGCGCCTCCCCCACGCTGCGCCTCCCGACCGACGCCTCCCGCCCGGGGGCTGCGTTCGGATGGAGGTCTCAGGCGTCGAACGGGTCGATGACGCGGCCGCCGGCTTCGAGGACGCCTTGCGCGAGACGCGTCATGAGCGGCGAACGCGGCACCTGCAGGCCCGTCAGCTCGGTGAGACCGGTCATGACGTCGATGGGGCGCACCGCGGGCGTCGTGTGCTGGATCGTCATCGTCCAGCGCACGAGGTCACGCCCGTCGGCATCGCCGGCGCGCACGAGCACGACGTCGGAGGCGAGGACGGCCTGACGCACGTCGAACTCGCGCGCACCCGACTTCGTCATGCGGGTGACGAGCAGCTCGGCGCGATCCATGAACGTCGCCACGGCGTCGGTGATCGTCTCGAGCGTGACGCCTTCGAAGTCGAGCTGCCACACGCTGGCCTGGAGCAGGTCGGCGAGCGCTCCCGGTGCGGCCTCGACGACGCGCAGCACGGCCATGTCCTGCGGCAACGATTCGTCGAGCGCTGCGCGCAGCGCCTCGAGGTCGCACTGCTGCGTCAACTGCAGCTGGAAGTACTCGGCCTCGGAGGCGGCCCCCGTCGGCGCGGCGTTCGCGTACGAGATACGCGGGTGCGGGTGGAAGCCTGCGGAGAACGCCATCGGCACCCCCGCGCGACGCACGGCACGCTCGAGGGCGCGCTGGAAGTCACGCGTTGAGGAGAAACGCAGACGTCCGCGCTTGGCGTACCTCACCGAGACCTTCTGGACGGCGGGTGCGGGGGGCGGACCTTCGGGAACTCGCTGACGTGCCACGAGCACGAGCCTACCGTCGACGCAAGGGCGCGCGGATCACCGCATCGTCACTCGGCTCGCCGGCTCGCCGGCACGACGAGGCACGCGATTCAGCGGATGCCGCGGGTGACGGCGGCCGTCGCGCCCTCGAGGGGCCCACGCGACCACGGTTCGCGCGAGACCAGCGAGCGCCACGCCATCGGCAACACGAGGGCGCCGACGCACAGGACGCCGACGTTGCCCCACGCGTCGTCGCGTTCGCCGGGATGCAGCTCACGCACGTACCAGGCGAGGTAGGCGATCTGCAGGACGTAGACACTCAACGTCATCGACCCCGCGGCGGCGAGCGCCGGCAGGCAGAAGCGCTCCGGCACGACGGCGAACCAGGCGAGCGCGAATCCCCCGACGAGCAGCGCCTCGAGCACGATCTCGAGGTGACTGCCGTCGTACGGTTCGAACGCGAGGCGCCCCGACGTCTTCGCCGCCATGAGCAACGCGGCCCCTGCGAGTGCGACGAGGCCCGCCAGGCCCGCGCTCCACGCGGGGACGGCGCGCGTCCAGCGCCACAGCACGATGCCGAGGCAGGTGAAGACGAGCAGCGTCGTCAGGCGGTAGTGCGGCCCCGCGACCACGACGTCCCACAAACGGTGGCCCACGTCGTCGCCGGCGACGAGAGCCTCGGTGCTGCGGGTGCGGCCCCAGCTCAGCAGGGCGGGTGCGGCAGCCCACGACATCGTGGCGATCCCGAGCAGCACCGTGTCGGGCAGCCGCACCAGCAGGGGCGCGAGCAGCGTCGGCAGGGCGAGGTAGACGAGGACGACGTCGACCTGCGCACCCCACGGCTCGATCCACAACCCGAGCGCGACGAGCACGGCCGCGCGCACCCCGGCCCGGACGAACGCGACGGTCAGCCCGGCGTTGCCCCGGTCCGCGAGCATCGCGCTGATGCCGATGAGAAGCGCGAACAACGGCGCCGTCGCAAACTCGGTCAACGCCGCCAGTCGGAACGGGCCGTCGTCCGGGGCGCAGTGGGCGACGAACATCGACACGAGGGCGAGCCCGCGCAGCATGTCGACGCGCGCATCGCGCCTGTCGACGCCGCGGCGAGCACGTCGTGGGCTCATCGGCGTCTCACCGGCGCCCCGTCGAGACGAGTCGCATCGTCATGACGCCGCGCCCACGTCAGTGCGCGTGGTCAGCGGCGGCCAACTTCTTCGCACCCTCACCGAGGACGGTGAGCGGCAGCAGCGTCTTGCCCGTGGGGCCGATCTGGATGTCGGTGTCCATCTGCGGGCACACGCCGCAGTCGAAGCACGGCGTCCAGCGGCAGTCGTCGACTTCTTCCTCGGAGAGGGCATCCTGCCAGTCCTGCCACAGCCAGTCCTTGTCGAGACCGGAGTCGAGGTGATCCCAGGGCAGCACCTCGAGCTCGCCGCGCTCACGCGTCGTGTACCAGTCGACGTCGATCGGGTGCTCGGAGGCTGCGAAGACCGCGTCGGCCTGCTCCATCCAGCGCTCGTAGCTGAAGTGCTCGCTCCAGCCGTCGAAGCGACCACCGTCACGCCACACGGCCTCGATGACGGCGCCGACGCGGCGGTCGCCGCGGCTCAGCAGGCCCTCGACGATGCCGGGCTTGCCGTCGTGGTAGCGCATGCCGATGCTCGAACCGAACTTCTTGTCGGCTCGGATGGCGTCCTTGAGCTTCTTGAGCCGCTCGTCCGTTGCCTCGGCCGACAGCTGAGCGCACCACTGGAACGGCGTGTGCGGCTTCGGCACGAACCCGCCGATGGAGACGGTGCAGCGGATGTCCTTGCGGCCGCTCACCTGGCGCCCGGTCTCGATGACGCGGCGCGCCATGTCGGCGATCTGCAGGACGTCCTCGTCGGTCTCGGTGGGCAGGCCGCACATGAAGTACAGCTTCACCTGACGCCAGCCCGCGCCGTATGCGGCGGCAACGGTGTTGATGAGGTCGTCCTCGGAGACCATCTTGTTGATGACCTTGCGGATGCGCTCGCTGCCGCCCTCGGGCGCGAACGTCAGACCCGAGCGGCGGCCGTTGCGCGTCAGCTCGTTGGCGAGGTCGATGTTGAACGCGTCGACGCGCGTCGACGGCAGCGACAGACCCGTCTGCGTGCCCTCGTAGCGGTCGGCGAGGCCCTTGGAGATCTCGGCGATCTCGGTGTGGTCGGCGGAGCTCAGCGAGAGCAGGCCCACCTCCTCGAAGCCGGTCGCGGCGAGGCCCTTCTCGACCATCTCGCCGATGCCTGTGATCGAACGCTCGCGCACGGGGCGCGTGATCATGCCGGCCTGGCAGAAACGGCAACCACGCGTGCAGCCGCGGAAGATCTCGACGCTCATCCGCTCGTGGACGGACTCGGCCATCGGCACGAGCGGCTGCTTCGGGTAAGGCCACTCGTCGAGATCCATGACGGTGTGCTTCGCGACGCGCCACGGCACACCGTGCGCCTCCTCGCTCAGCACGACACGCTGGATGCGCCCGTCGGGCAGGTAGTCGACCTCGTACATCGACGGCACGTAGACGCTGCCCGTGCGCGCGAGTTCGAGCAGCAGCCCGCGACGCCCGCCGGGGCGCTCGGCGAGCTTCCACTCCTTGATGATGTCGGTGATGAGCAGGACGGCCTCTTCGCCGTCACCGATGACGGCGGCGTCGATGAAGTCGGCGATCGGCTCGGGGTTGAACGCCGAGTGCCCGCCCGCGAGGACGATCGGGTCGTCGATCGTGCGCTCGTCGGCGTGCAGGGGGATTCCGCCGAGGTCGAGCGCCGTCAGCATGTTCGTGTAGCCGAGCTCGGTCGAGAACGACATGCCGAGCACGTCGAAGTCGCGCACGCTGCGGTGGCCGTCGACGGTGAACTGCGGCACGCCCGCCTCACGCATCTTCGCCTCCATGTCCGGCCACATGGAGTAGGTGCGCTCGGCGAGCGCGTCGTCACGCTCGTTGAGCACTTCGTACAGGATCATGACGCCCTGGTTGGGCACGCCGACCTCGTAGGCGTCGGGGTACATGAGGGCCCAGCGCGTCGTCAGCTCCTGTCCGTCGGGGCCGTAGCCGCCGCAGTTCCAGTCCTTGACCTGGGCGTTGAGCTCGCCACCGACGTACTGGATCGGCTTGTTCACCTGCTCCAGCAGCGGCTCGAGATCGTGGAAGACAGACTCACCAGACATGTCCACCAGGGTAGTTCGGCCCAGGACGAGCGCCCAATCGTCGCCGGGGCGCCCGCTCAGGCGCTGCCCGTCTCACCTCCACGGCGTGACGCCGCCACGAGCGCGGCGACGAACGCGTCGACGTCCTCGTCGCGGGTGTCGAACGAGCACATCCAGCGCACCTCGCCGCGTGCCTCGTCCCAGTCGTAGAACCGGTAGCTCTCGCGCAGTCGGTTCGCGACGTCGGCCGGCAGCGTCGCGAAGACGGCGTTGACCTGCGTCGGCTGCGTGAACGCGACCTCACCGAGCGCACCGCGCGCCTGCTCGGCCTCGATCCCGGCCCGCAGGCGCCGCGCCGCAGCGTTGGCCTGCGTCGCGTTCTCGCGCCACAGCTCACCGTCGTAGAGCGCGAGCAACTGCGCGGAGACGAAGCGCATCTTCGACGTCAGCTGCATGAGGAACTTGCGCGAGAACCCGAGCCCCGCACACGCCTCGGGCGTCAGCGCCACGACGGCCTCGGCGAGCATCGCGCCGTTCTTCGTGCCACCGAGGCTGATGGCGTCGACGCCGGCGTCCGTCGTGATGGCGCGCAGCGGCACCTCCAGCGCGGCGGCGGCGTTCGACAACCGCGCGCCGTCGAGGTGCACCTTCAGCCCCAATCGGTGCGAGTGTTCGGCGATCGCGGCGATCTCGTCGGGCGTGTAGAGCGTACCCAGTTCGCTCGACTGCGTGATCGACACGACGCCGGCCTGGGCGCGGTGCTCGTCCCCGAAACCCCATGCCTCGCGGTCGATGAGTTCTGGGGTGAGCTTGCCGTCCTCGGTCTCGACCGTGAGCAGCTTGAGCCCGCCGGTGCGCTCCGGCGCGCCACCCTCGTCGACATGGATGTGCGCCGTCGTCGCGGCGATGACGGCGCCCCAGCGCGGCAGCATCGACTGCAGCGCGAGGACGTTCGCGCCCGTGCCGTTGAAGACCGGGTAGGCGATCGCGTCGTCACCGAAGTGGCCCCGCACGACCTCCTGCAGCCGCTGCGTGTAGTCGTCCGCACCGTAGGCGCCCTGGTGGCCGCCGTTGGCCGCGGCGAGCGCCTCGACGACGCGGGGGTGCATCCCCGCGTAGTTGTCGGACGCGAAGTCGCGCCGCGCGGTGTCGTGCAGCGCCTCGAACGGTTCGTGCTTCATCGTCGTCTCCTCAGTCATCGCGGCCCGTGATGCCTCGCGTCGAGGCGATGACGGGCGCCATCTTGCGCTCGAGCGCCTCGAAGAACATCGACAGCGGGAACTCGTCGTCGAGCACCGCGTCGGTGTAGCCCTTCGGCGGCCCCGCGAGCACCTCGTCGGGCAGCCCGCGCGCCCACACCGACGCCGGGTGCGGCGTCAGAACGGAACGGATCAGCTCGTACGCCGCGAGCCAGTGCGCGACCTTGGGGCGGTCGATCGAGCGCCAGTACAGCTCGTCGACGGCGTCGGCGAGTTCGATGATGCAGGCGGGCAGGCGCGACCACTCGACCGTGAGCTTCGAGTCCGTCCAGTTCATCACGCCACGCTGGTGCAGCCACGCGAACAGCAGCTGCCCGCCGAGACCGTCGTAGTTGCGCACACGGCCGCCGGTGAGCGCGAACCGGAAGATGCGATCGAGCAGGACGGCGTACTGCACGCCGCGCGCATGCGTCAGCGTGTCACGCTCCACGGCGGTCAGGTTCTCCCCCGCGACGACGCGCTCGCCGAGACGACGCTCGAGGTCGACGCAGTGACGGAACGCCGTGAGGTCGCAGCGCAACTCCTCGAGCGAGTAGAGGAAGTACGGCATGCGCTGCTTGATCATGAACGGGTCGAACGGGAGATCGCCGCGCATGTGGCTGCGGTCGTGGATGAGATCCCACATGATGAAGGTCGCCTCGGTGAGCGACTGATCCTCGAGCATCGCCTGCGCCCCGCTCGGCAGTTCGAGCTTCGTGATGCGCGCGGCTTCGCTGACGACGCGCCGGTAGCGCGCTGCCTCACGGTCCTGGAAGATCGCACCCCAGGTGAAGACGGGCGTCTCACGCGTCGCGACGGTCTCCGTGAACAGCACCGCCGAGTTCGTGTCGTAGCCGGAGGTGAAGTCGACGAAGCGCAGCGGCACGAACAGCGGGTTCTCGTACTCGCGCTCGAGGGTGTCGATGAACTCCGGCCAGATCACCTCGACGAGGACGGCCTCGAGGTGACGGTTCGGCGAACCGTTCTGGGTGTACATCGGGAACACGACGAGGTGGCGAACGCCGTCCTCGCGCTGGTTCTGCGGGTCGAATGCGACGAGCGAGTCGAGGAAGTCGGGCACGCCGAAACCGTGGTCGGCCCACCGGCGCAGGTCGACGACGAGCGCGTCGAGGTAGGCGGCGTCGTGCGGGAACGACGGCGCGAGCGCCTCGATCGCCGTCACGGCGCGCTCGAGCTCGGCGCCTGCGGCGCCGGCGTCAGCCTCGGGGGCGAGAGAGCCGTCCTTGACCTGCATCGCGGCGATGGCCTCGCATGCGGCCTTGAGCTCGCTCCACGCGGTGGTGTCCTCGACGACCTCGGGCTCCCCGACGACGGCCTTGACCTCACGGGTGGACGTGAGCAGCTGGGCACTGGACATGGACAACCTCCGATCGCTGAGTGCGAGCCGATGTAAGCGGCAAAGGGACTTGACGCCCCTCACACTATCGCGAGACGAAGGGTGGTGATGACCTGAGGCACACGTGACCTGCGCGGACTCGGCGCGCGTGCGGGCACGCGAACGGGGCACCCGGGCGTCATCGGCTCGAATGCCCCGTTCGTCGGCCCGCGCGGCGGGCGGGCGTCAGTCGGTGTAGAGCTCGTCGAGGTCGTCCTTGAACTTCTTGACGACGACGCGGCGCTTGATCTTCATGCTGGGGGTGATCTCACCCTCCTCGACCGACAGGTCGCGCGGCAGGATGATGAAACGCTTGATCTGCTCCCAGCGGTTGAGCCGCAGGTTCATCTCGTCGACGTAGCCCTGCACCATCTCCCGGCACGCGTCGCTCGTCACGACGTCGCGGTAGCTCTTGCCGGCCATGCCGTTCTTCTCGGCCCACTCGGCGATGGCGTCTTCGTCGAGCGTGATGATCGCGGAGACGAACTTGCGGCCATCGCCCTCGACGACGAGGTTCGAGGCGTACGGGCAGACGCCCTTGAACATCGCCTCGATGGCGCCGGGCGATACGTACTTGCCGTTCGAGGTCTTGAACAGATCCTTCTTGCGGTCGGTGATGCGGATGTGGCCCGACTCGGAGATCTCACCGATGTCACCGGTGTGGAACCAGCCGTCCGTCAGCACCTCGGCGGTCTCGCGCTCGAGGTTCCAGTAGCCCTGCATGACGCCGGGACCCTTGACGAGCAGTTCGTCGTCCTCACCGAGCTTGAACTCGGTGCCCGGCAGCGGCCAACCGACGGTGCCGACCTGGTTCGCGCCGAGGTAGGGACGGTTGACGCTCGCCGCCGCCGACGACTCCGACAGGCCGTAGCCCTCGAGGATCGGCAGACCGATCGCGGAGAACCACAGCGCGATGTCCTTGTTGAGCGCCGCCGAACCGGAGATGAAGTAGCGCACGTGACCGCCGAAGCGGGCGCGGATCTTCGACAGGATGATCTTGTCGGCCAACTTGTACTCGATCGCGAGACGCCCGGAGGGCTCGCGGCCGTCGGCGCGCTCGTTGGCCACCTTCGTGCCGACCTCCACGGCCCAGCGGTACAGCTTGAGTTTCGCGCCGCCGTCGGCCTCCATCATCGTGTTGATCTTGCCGTACACCTTCTCGAAGATGCGCGGCGCGGCGCCCATCCACGTCGGCTGCGTCTCGGGCAGGTTGTCGATGATCTTGTCGACGCGACCGTCGACGACCGTCGGGAAACCGACCTGGATCGGCAGGCACAGCAGCATCTTGCCGAACACGTGCGACAAGGGCAGCCACAGGTACTGCACGTCACCCGCGTTGAGCAGACCGGTCGAGTCGACGGCGGACGCCTCGTACGTCCAGCAGTCGTGCGACAGGCGCACACCCTTCGCCTTGCCCGTCGTGCCCGAGGTGTAGATGAGGGTCGCGAGGTGCTGCGGCTTGATGCCGGCGACGCGGTCGTCGATGACGTCGGGCGTCTCCTCGAGACGGGTGCGGCCGAGCTCGCGCAGCTCGTCGAGCGTCATGACCCACTCGCCGTCACCCTCGCCGTCGAAGACGACGACCTTGACGACGTCGGGGATCTGCTCGCGTCCGCTACGCAGCTTCTCGACCTGATCGGTGTCCTCGGCGAACACGACGCGCGAGCCCGAGTCGGTGAGGATGTGGACGACGTCGGCGAGCTGGCTCGTCGGGTACACGGTCGTCGTCGCCGCGCCAGCGAGCATGTTGCCCAGGTCCGCGAGGACCCACTCCAGGCGGGTCGAGGAGGCGATGGCGACGCGGTCCTCGGCGTCCACGCCGAGCGCGACGAGGCCCGCCGCGATCTGACGGGCGTGCGTGTCGGTCTGCGCCCACGTCATCGACTTCCAGGCGCCACCCTGCGGGAAGCGGTACGCCTCGTCCTGGCCCGACTTCGCGACGCGGTCGATGAACAGATGCGCGACGCTGCGGGCTCGGTTGTCGATGAGATCGCGCTCGAACTTCTCGTCGGCGATGTTCATGACCATGGGTAGGCGCCTCCAGTCGCAACTCGGCAGAGTGGTTACTCGCCAGTTTTCCTCGGTGTAGCCCTCACCCTAGGCGAGAGCGGCGGGTCTTTTGGATGTTTCCGACGAGCCCGATGGCGGCCCAGCACGAAAACATGCTCGATCCACCGTACGAGACGAACGGCAGCGGCACCCCCGTGACGGGCATGAGACCGAGGTTCATCCCGAGGTTCTCGAGCGTCTGGACGAGGAACCATCCGGCGAGCGCGACGCAGACGAGGCGCGCGAAATCGTCCTCCGAACGGCGCGCCACGTGCAGCATGCGGACGACGACGAACAGCTCGAGCGCGACGACGCCCACGGCCCCGACGAACCCGAGCTCCTCCCCCGCGACGGAGAATACGAAGTCGGTGTACTGGAACGGGATGAACCCGCCCTGCGTCGAGCGTCCCTCGAACAAGCCCTCACCGAACAACCCCCCGGAACCGATGGCCGTCTTGACCTGCGCCACCTGGTAGCCGATGCCACTCGGGTCGGCGGTGGGGTCGACGAACGCGAGCAGCCGGTCGCGCTGATACGGCGCGAGCACGGGGGTGAACAGGGCGACGGCGACGACTCCCGCGAGCGCGGTGCCCGCGCCGAGCAGCACCCGCCGGCGCACCCCGGGGACGAGCAGCGCCGAGACCGCGAGCAGGGTGAGAACGACGGCTGAGCCGAAGTCGGGTTGCAGCATGATGAGCGCCAGGGGCACGGCGACGACGGCGAGCGGCAACCGCAGCTGCCGCAGGCCGAGGGGGCGCGGGTCGTCGCGGTCGGCGAGGACGGACGCGAGCGTCACGGCGAGCGCGACCTTCGCCATCTCCGACGGCTGGATCGAGAAGCCGGGTAGTTCGATCCACGAGCGCGAACCGTTGATCGTGCTGCCGAGGGGTGTCAGGACGGCGACGAGGGCGAGCAACGTGAGGAGGTAGATCGCCGGGGCGAGCGCGCGCAACGTCCGCGGATCGAGGCGCATGATGAGCGCCGCGAGGCCCACTCCGATGACGGCGTTGATGACGCCGCGCACGGCGAAGGCGGTGCCGGAGACGTGTGCGGTGGCCGACCACGTCAGCAGGATGCCGATGACGGTGAGGCCGGCCGCCGCCGTCAGCAGGCCGAGGTCGAGGCGTGCGAGGTCGGCGAGGACGCGTCGCGGCTCGCGTCGCGCTGCGTTCACGCAGGCGCGAGCAGGTCGCGTGCCGCCTCGACGTCGCGCGTCATCTGCTCGATCAGTGCCTCGATCGAGTCGAATTTTACGTTGCCGCGCAGGTGCTGCACGAACTCGACGGCGACGATCTCGCCGTACAGGTCGAGGTCGGTGCGGTCGAGGACGTACGCCTCGACCGTGCGCTCGGGGATGTCGAACGTCGGGTTCGTGCCGACGCTGATGGCGGCGGGCAAGCGGTATTCGGGGTCGTCCTGGGCGAGCGAGCGACGCACGAGCCACCCCGCGTACACACCGTCAGCGGGGACGACGCCCTCGGCGTCCCGCGCGAGGTTGGCCGTCGGGAAACCGAGTTCGCGCCCGCGCTGGAAGCCCTTGACGACCTCCCCGACGACGCAGTGGTTGCGCCCGAGTACCTCGGCGGCCTCATCGACCTTGCCGCCCGCGATGAGTTCGCGCACCTGCGAGGACGACCAGCGCACGCCCGGGCCGACGTCGTCGAGGGCGATGACGTCGAAGCCGAACTCGCCCCCCAGCTCGCTCAGCGTCCTGATGTCGCCGGAGTTCTTCACGCCGAAGCGGGTGTCCTTGCCGACGACGACGCAGCGCGCATGCAGGGCGTCGACGAACGTCGCCTCTACGAACTCGCGCGGCGTCTGCGCGGCGAGCTCGCGGGTGAACGGCATGACGACGACGGCGTCGAGGCCGAGCTGTTCGAGCAGAAACAGCCGGTCCTTCATGCCCGTCAGCATCTCGGGCGCCTTGTCGGGCGCGAGGACGGCGAGGGGGTGCGGCTCGAACGTCACGGCGACGCTCTTGAGCCCACGGGCGTGAGCCTCTTGCGCGACGCGCTGCATCACGGCGGCGTGGCCGCGGTGGACGCCGTCGAAGTTTCCGAGTGTGACGACGGTGGGCCCGAAGTCGGCGGGCAGGTCGTGGGGGTCAGTCAGGCGCAGCACGACGCCACCTTATCCGCCCGTGGACAGCTCTCGCTCGTCCATGCGTGCGAGACGCCACACGGCGAGCGCGCCGGCCCACGTCAGCACGAAGAGCGCGACGATGACGTACCCGACCGAGTCGAGCGGGATCGAACCCAGCCAGGCGACCGGGCCGCTCGTGATGTTCCACTTGTCGCTCACGACGCCGGCCAGTTCGATCGTGCCGATGACGAGGGCGACGAACACCGACAGGCCCGTCACGGTCGCGTTGTAGTAGAGCCGTCGCAGCGGTTTGGCGAAGGCCCATTCGTAGGCGCGGGACATGAAGATGCCGTCGATCGAGTCGAGCAGGCTCATGCCGGCGGCGAAGATGATCGGCAGGGTGAGGATCGCATACCACGGCAGCGCGAAGGCCGCCGCCCCGCTCGCGAGGACGAGCAGCGAGATCTCGGTGGCCGTGTCGAAGCCGAGGCCGAACAGGAACCCTGTCGGGTACATCTGCACCGGCTTCGTGATCGACTTCGTCGCGCCCCGCAGGATGCGGGCGAAGAATCCGCGGCCATCGAGGTGCCCCTCGAGCGCTTGCTCGTCGAGGCGGCCTTCACGCGCCCCGCGCCAGACGCGCACGATGCCGATGAGACTCATGAGGTTGAGGATGCCGATGACCCACAGGAAGACGCCGGAGACCGTCGGGCCGAAGACGCCGAGCCACTGGTGCAGCGTCGAGTCGTCGTCCTTCACCGGCCCGGCGATGGCCTTGATCCCGAGCGCGAGCAGCAGACACATCGTGAACACGACGCTCGAGTGGCCGAGGGAGAACCAGAAACCGACCGACACGGGCTTGTTCTCGCGACGGTCGGTGAGCAGCTTGCGCGTCGTGTTGTCGATGGCCGCGATGTGGTCGGCGTCGAAGGCGTGACGCATGCCGAGGGTATAGGCGGTGAGGCCGAGGCCGATGCCGAACAGCTGCTTGTGCCCGTCCGAGGTGATCTGCAGGTTCTGCGGTTCGACGACGAACGCGAGCACCCCCCACCCCACGACGTGCAGCAGCGCGACGAAACCCGCCATGCCGAGGATCGAGCGCTTCTCGTGGGCGTTGAACCCGTGCCACCAGCCGGTCAGACGGCTCATCACCCATCCTTCGTCTCGTCGTGCGTTGCAGCGTCACCTTACCGCCCGGTGCGACAGCTTCGCACCTGCGCGAGCGTGGCGTGCGTCGCGGGCGCTGCGGGCGCCGCGGGTGGTGACCGCGGCGCGCGCTGCCTGCAGGCTCAGGCCGGGAAGGTGACGCGCGACTTCGCGGTGGCGGCTCGCTCGTCCAGGATCGCGGCGAGACGCCCGTCGGGCGCGATCGCCGCGACCGTCTCCTCCCCGCGGTGCGCCGAGGCGATCCGCTGGCCGTACCCGAGGGCGCGTTCTTCCTCGGCGTCGAGATCGTGGACGACGAAGGAATCCGCCGCGGCCTGCGCCATCGGGATGACGCGCGGGACGCCGCCGTGCCCGGCCTGCTCGGCGATCGTCTCCAGCGTCGCCGCGTCCTCGAGGGTGAACGCGCCGACGCGGGTGCGCCGCAGCGCTGTCAGGTGCCCGCCGACGCCGAGCGCGGCGCCGAGATCGCGGGCGAGGGCGCGCACGTAGGTACCCGAGGTCACCTCGACGACGACGTCGAGGTCGACCACGGGCATGCCGTCGTCCGTGCTCGCCTCACGCACGTCGAGCACCTCGAAGCGGCTGACGGTGACGGAACGCGCGGCGAGGGCGACGTCCTCTCCCCCACGCACGCGGGCGTAGGAGCGCTTACCGTCGACCTTGATCGCGCTGACGCTGCTCGGCACCTGCTCGATGTCGCCGCTGAGCGAGGCGACGGCCGCCGCGAGGGCCTCGTCGCTCAGCTCCGCGCGCGTCAACGGCGTCGAGGCCGTGACGCCGCCCTCCGCGTCGTCGGTGATCGTCGTCTGGCCGAGGCGAATCGTCGCGGTGTACTCCTTGTCGCACCCGACGAGGAACGTCAGCAGCTTCGTCGCCTTGTTGACGCCGAGCACGAGCACGCCCGTCGCCATCGGGTCGAGTGTGCCGGCGTGGCCGACGCGGCGCGTGTTCGCGAGGCGCCGCATGCGGCCGACGACGTCGTGCGAGGTCCATCCGGCGGGCTTGTCGACGAGGACGAGCCCGTCGGGCGTCTGCGGACGCGCCTCGCGGCGAGGGCGCTGCTCGGCAGCGGACTCGCTCACGCCTCGTCGGCGGGTTCGGCCGGCTTCTTGTACGGGTCCGCCTCGCCCGCGTAGGCGGCGGTAGAGCGGTTACGGGCCAGTTCCTCGTCACGGGCGCGCGTCTGGGCGAGCACGTCCTCGAGGTGTGCGGCGCCCTCGGGGATCGCGTCGGCGATGAACTCGAGCGTCGGCGTGAGACGGATGCCGAGGCCCTTGCCGACGTGGCTGCGGATGCGGCCCTTGTTGTCGGCGAGCGCTTCGGCCGTCGCGGCGCGCTCCTCGTCGCTGCCGAAGACGGTGTAGAACACGGACGCGTTCTGCAGGTCGCCGGTGACGCGCACGTCGGTGATCGTGAGGAAGCCGACGCGCTCGTCCTTGAGACGGAACTCGACGTACTCGGCGACGAGGGACTTGATGCGGTCGGCGACCTTGCGGGCGCGGGCCTGGTCGGCCATGGATGCCTCCTGATGCTGAAGTGAACTGCCCCAACCCTAGGCGATGGGCGCAGGCGGCGGCTCGACGACGCAGCCGGGCGCGGCCGTTACCGATCAGGGTGTCCCGTATGTACCGCTCAGCCCTTGCGCGCGACGACGATGTCGCGATCGATCGAGGCGTCGACGCGGTGACGGAAGGCGTCGGCGGCGACGTGCCCCTGCGTCGGGCCGTCCACGCCGTGGCCGTGCACGACGGTGAAGCCGTGAGCCTCGAGCACTTCTGCCATCGCCTCGGGCCCGGCGACGTGACGGTTGTACGCGAGGCCGATCGTGCCGCCGGTGCGCAGCGCGTCGTGCCAGCCGGGCAGCGCGCGATCGAGCAGGCGCAACGGTGAACGGGCGAGCCGCTCGCCATTGCTACCGTGGCTGCCGTGCTGCACGCCGTAGGGCAGGTCAGTGACGACGACGTCGACGCTCGCGCGGCGCATGACGTCCGGCAGCTTGGTGGTGTCCATCGACAGGTACGTCACCTGCTGGGTGCGCCCCGCCTTCCAGTCCTCCTTGCTGGGAGCCGTCTCGAGCTCGAGGGCGCGACCGTACGTGCGGCCGCTGCGACGGATCTGTGTCGCGTCGATCTCGTGCTTGAGGCGGTGCGTGCGCAGCCACGTCGTGATGAACGCCTGGTACTGCTCGAAGTCGCCCTTGTCGACCTCGATGCCGGTGATGTCGAGGCCGCGCAGCAGACACGTGTTGAGCGTTGTGCCGCGCCCGCACATGGGGTCGAGGACGTGCAGCGTGCCGTCGAGCAGCTGTGCGGGACGCTTGCTCAGCGCCGCGGTGACGTTGAGCAGCAGGTGCGTGAACTGCTCGTTCGTCTTGCCCTGGTACTTCTGGATCGTGACGACGTCATCGGTGTAGAGCCTTCGTCGCTCCAGCGGGGTCGGGCTCAGCAGCCCGTCGCGCGCGCCGAAGAGCGCGAACGCGCCGCTGGCCTCGGAGACGACGCGGTCGAGCCGGTCGTCGTCACCGGCGACGGCGAGGTAGTCGACCCCTGCCACGGTGACGGGTTCGACGCTCGCCTCGATGCCGAGCGCACCCGCGAGCAGCGTGATCTCCGCAGCGTTGAGGCGCGCCGCGTCCCCCGCGTACACGCGGTTCGACGACGGCGCGAGCAGCAGCAGGCGCCCGTCCGGCGCCACGTCGGGCGGGGGCGAGACATCGGGGTTCAGCACGGGAGCGTCGAGAGTCACGGGCCCCATTCTGCCCGATCTGCCGCGCGCGGCCGATGCCGCATGGCGCCGCGCAGCGCCGTGGCCCGGTGCCACGGCTGACTCACGACATACACGACGGCGACCCCGCCCGAACCCCGGTGTGCGGGGTTCGAGCGGGGTCGCATCCGACCATGTGTCCGAGGCGATGAGGTCATCGCCTCGGACACGGCGAGGCGTCAGGCTCGGGGGATCTCCACCATCTCGTACGTGGTGATGAGGTCGCCCGTCTGGACGTCGTTGTGCGAACCGAGGTTGATACCGCACTCGAAGCCCTCGCGGACCTCGGTGACGTCGTCCTTGAAGCGTCGCAGACCGGCGATCTCGAGGCCTTCGACGATGACGACACCGTCGCGCGTGATGCGCGCCTTGGCGCCACGCTTGATCTCGCCGCTCCTGACCATCGATCCGGCGATGTTGCCGAACTTGGACGAGCGGAAGATCTCGCGGATCTCGGCGGAGCCCGTCTCGCGCTCCTCGTACTCCGGCTTGAGCATGCCCTTGAGGGCGAGCTCGATCTCCTCGATCGCCTGGTAGATGACCGAGTAGTAGCGGATCTCGACGCCTTCCTTCTCGGCGTACTCCGCGTTCTGGCCTTCGGCGCGAACGTTGAAGCCGACGATGATGGCGTCTGAGGCGACGGCGAGGTTGATGTTGTTCATCGTGATCGCGCCGACACCACGGTCGATGATCCGCAGGTCGACGTCGTCGCCCACGTCGATCTGCAGCAACGCGTCCTCGAGGGCTTCGACCGAACCCGACACGTCACCCTTGAGGATGAGGTTGAGGGTCTCGACCTTGCCCGCCGCGAGGTGCTCGTTGAGGTCCTCGAGGCTGATGCGCTTGCGCGCCTTGGCCAGCGAGGCCTGACGGTCGGCCGCTTCACGCTTCTCGGCGATCTGACGGGCCGTGCGGTCGTCCGGAGCGACGATGAACGTGTCACCGGCGCGCGGCACCGAGGCCAGACCGGTGACGAGCACCGGGCGGCTCGGGCCCGCTTCGGCGACGTTCTGGCCGTGCTCGTCGAGCATGGCGCGAACGCGTCCGTAGGCCTGACCCGTGACGATGGCGTCACCGACGCGCAACGTACCGGACTGCACGAGAACCGTCGCGACGGCACCGCGACCACGGTCGAGGTTGGCCTCGATCGCGACACCACGGGCGTCCTTGTTCGGGTTCGCACGCAGGTCGAGCGCGGCGTCGGCGGTGAGCAGCACGGCCTCGAGCAGCGAGTCGATGTTCTGACCCTGGCGGGCCGAGACGTCGACGAACATCGTGTCGCCGCCGTACTCCTCGGCGATGAGGTTGTACTCGGTGAGCTGCTGACGCACCTTCGCCGGGTTCGCGCCGTCGACGTCGATCTTGTTGACCGCGACGACGATCGGCACGTTCGCCGCCTGGGCGTGGTTGAGCGCCTCGATCGTCTGCGGCATCACGCCGTCATCGGCGGCGACCACGAGGATCGCGATGTCGGTGACCTTCGCTCCACGGGCACGCATGGCGGTGAACGCCTCGTGACCCGGGGTGTCGATGAACGTGATCGGACGGTCGACGCCCTCGTGCTCCTTGTGGACCTGGTAGGCACCGATGTGCTGGGTGATGCCGCCGGCCTCGCCCTGCGCGACGTCCGCGTTGCGGATCGCGTCGAGCAGGCGCGTCTTTCCGTGGTCGACGTGACCCATGACGGTGACGACCGGCGGACGCTGCTCGAGCACGTCGTCGCTCTCGCCCTCGGCCTCGGCGTCGAGGTCGATGTTGAACTGGCCGAAGAGCTCGCGCTCCTCCTCCTCCGGGGAGACGACACGGATGTCGTAGCCGAGCTCGGCGCCGAGCAGCTGGAACGTGTCCTCGTCCAGCGACTGCGTCGCCGTCGCCATCTCACCGAGGTGGAACAGCACGGTGACGAGCGATGCGGGGTTCGCGTCGATCTTGTCGGCGAAGTCCGTCAGCGACGCACCGCGACGCACCTGGATGATCGTCGAACCGTTGCCGCGAGGAACGCTCACACCACCGATCGACGGCGCCTGCATCTGCTCGAACTCTTGACGCTTCGCGCGCTTGCTCTTGCGGCCGCGCACCTTGCTGCCACCGCGACCGAACGCACCCTGGGTGCCGCCGCGGCCACCGGGGCCACGACCGCCGCCACCGGGACGACCGGCGAAACCGCCGCCGCCGGGACGACCACCCGCACCGGGACGACCGCCACCGCCACCACGGGCGGGACGCTCACCGGGACGCGGCACGGCCGCCTGCGACGGCATCATGCCCGGGTTGGGGCGCGGACCACCGGGACGGGGGCCACCGGCACCGGCGGAACCGCCGGGACGCGGACCTGCCGCACCCGCGGGACGGGGGCCACCGGAGCCTGCGGGGCCACGGTTGCCGCCGGGACGCGGCATGCCCTGGCTCGGCGCGAACGGATTGTTGCCGGGGCGTGCGCCGCTCTCGCGACGCTCACCGCCGTCACGGCGCTCGGTGCGCTCGCCGCCACGACGCTCGCCACCACGGCCCATGCCCTGGTTGGAGCTGAACGGGTTGTTGCCCGGACGCGGTGCGCCGGGGCGCGGGCCGGGACGGTTGCCGGAACGCTCGGGGCGCTCCGAACGCTCGCCACGCGACGGACCCGACGTGCTCGCCGGCTTCGCGGCTGGCCCGGGCTTGGGGCCGGGGCGCGCAGCAGCGGGCTTCGGTGCCGACGGTGCGGCCGCAGCGGGCTTGGGCGCGGACGGCGTCGCCGCGGCGGGTGCTGCCGGGGCAGCGTCCGACTCGGTCTTGGCCGCAGGCTTCGGGGTGGCGCTCTCGGCCGGCTTCGACGGCGCCGCGGGTGCGGCATCGGCCGGGGCAGCCTTGGGAGCAGGCGCCTTCGGGCCCGGCTTGGGGGCGCCGGGCTTGGCGGACGAACCGCCAGCCGGCTTCGGGGAGCTCGACGGCACGTCGGCGGCGTCGCCACCGGCCTTCGTCGGCTTCGGGGGGTTCTCCTTGATCTTGCGCACGACGGGCGCTTCGATCGTCGAACTGGCGGACTTCACGAACTCGCCCTGCGCCTTGAGGTGCGCGAGCAGTTCCTTGCTCTCGACTCCGAGCTCCTTGGCGAGCTCGTGGACTCGAACCTTGGCCACGTTTCTCCTGTCAGATGGTGACGGGCGGCCAAGGCTTCGAGCAATTGCTTGCCCGGAGGATCAGCCGACCGCCGAGGGGTAGGTGTTCATCGGTGAGAACTCATCGGTTGCTCATCGCGTCAAACCCGCTTTCGGTCATGGTGTGTTCGCCGTCGGGCGACGGCAGGCGGGCGATCTCGGCCGCCACGTGTTCCTGCAGCGTCGCGGTGTGGACCGCGGTGTGCAGACGAAGTGCTCGTGCCCATGCCCGACGCTTGGTGGCCTGTTCGAGGCACGTCGTGTCGGCGTGGAGCCAGGCTCCTCGACCGGGCATCGCCTTGCGCGAGTCGAGCACCAGGGTGGCGCCGTCCTCGCTCACTGCGATGCGCAGCAAAACGGAACGGCCGCCCTTGCCCCGGCACCCGATGCAGGTTCGCTGCGGTTCTGCGGGCCGGGAGAGCTCGACGTTCGGGATCGGCACGTTCACACGCACCCCACCTTCACATCTGTCACCGTTCAAGACCTACCCTACCCCCGCACAGCTCCGCGACGAAATGCGCGCACCCCGGCCACGCTCGATGGCCGGGGTGCGCGCGAGACGTCTGAGGGCGCGCGCTCAGCGGGCCGACTCGTCGTCACGCCCGCCGTCGGCGAGCGCGGTGTCGGGCCGGATGTCGATGCGCCACCCCGTCAGCTTCGCCGCGAGACGGGCGTTCTGGCCCTCCTTGCCGATGGCGAGGCTGAGCTGGAAGTCGGGCACGACGACGCGGGCGGCTCGGGCCTTCGGGTCGACGACCTCGACCGACTCGACGCGCGACGGCGACAGCGCCGCGGCGATGAACTCATCGGGCTGGCGCGAGTAGTCGACGATGTCGATCTTCTCGCCCTGCAGCTCGCTCATGACGGCGCGCACGCGCTGACCCATCGGGCCGATACAGGCGCCCTTGGCGTTGATGCCGGGCTTCGTGGCGTGCACCGCGATCTTGGTGCGGTGACCCGCCTCGCGCGCGAGCGCGGCGATCTCGACGCTACCGTCGGCGATCTCGGGCACCTCCATCGCGAACAGCTTGCGCACGAGGTTGGGGTGGGTGCGCGACAGCGAGATCTGCGGGCCCTTCGGGCCGCGGCGCACGGACACGACGTAGCAGCGCAGACGCTCGCCGTGACGGTAGGTCTCCCCTGGCACCTGCTCCGCAGTCGGCAGGATGCCCTCCACGGTGCCGAAGTCGACCTTGACGAACCGCGAGTCGAGGCTCTGCTGGATCGTGCCGGAGACGATGTCGCCTTCCTTGCCGATGAAGTCACCGAGGATGGCCTCGTCCTCGACGTCACGCATGCGCTGCATGATGACCTGACGGGCCGTACCCGCGGCGACGCGCCCGAAGTTCTTGGGGGTGTCGTCGAACTCGGGGCCGGGCTCGCTCCAGGTGCCGTCCTCCTGCTTCTCGCCGTCCTCGCGCGCCCACACGACGACATGACCCGTGCGGCGGTCGAGCTCGACGCGCGCCCGGCGGTAGGAGCCCTCCTCCTTCTGGTACGCGAGCAGCAGCGCCTGCTCGATGGCGGGGACGATGACGTCCATCGGAATCTCGCGCTCCCGCTCCAGGGCGCGCAGTGCAGCCATGTCGATGTCCATCAGACGTCCTCTCCCACGGCGTCGGCGTCGTCGCCGCGCGTGAATTCCACCTGCACCTTGGCGCCGGTGATCGATGTGTAATTGAGTCGGGCGGGCTCGGCGTCAACGGCCGCCCCCGCCTTCTTGCCGCCCTGCTCGGGCGTCACCTGCACCGTCTGGGCGTCGGCGCGGGTGATGCGACCGGCGACCTTCGACTCGTCGTCGAGGGTGACGGTGACGAGGCGGCCGACGTTGCGCGCGAAGTGGCGCGGCAGCGTCAGCGGACGGTCGGTGCCGGGTGAGCTGACCTCGAGGACGTAGGGCTGTTCGCCCATGACGTCGCTCGCCTCGAGTTCTGCGTCGATGACGCGCGTGGCGTCCGTGACCTCGTCGAGCGTGACGGGCTCGATCGATTCCTCGACCGCCGTCTCGAGGGCGACGTCGCGGTCGACGAGCACGCGCACGAGGCGGCGCTTGCCGGCAGGCACGACGGTGACGTCCTCGACGAGGAGACCCAGTGGTTCGAGCTTCGGCAGAATCGTGTCGATGATCGTCTGTTCCGAGTTGCTCACTCGCGCCTCCTGGAGTTGTCGCCGTGCCGTGCACCCGTCGCCCGCGGCACGAGCCGTGAGGTGACGAATGCGCAGGCGTCGTGCCTGCGCATCGCCCCTGAGTCTATCGTGACGCGCGAGGAGCCGTCGTCGCCCGAGACCGGAGCGTCCCGGCTCGCCGCAGGTCAGCCCTACGACGGCGCGAGGCCCCGACGGTGCAGCATGCGCCGCTCGATCGGGGCGAAGAGCAGCACCTCCACGGCCAACCCGACGACGAGCACGAGAACGATCGCGGCCATCACGGCTGGCATGTCCGAGTTCGCCTGCCCCTGGTTGAGCATCGAACCGAGACCGAATCCGAGCTTGGGCGACTGCACGATGAGCTCGGCGGC
>NZ_LSJT01000086.1:0-1937 GCF_001556795.1 Dermacoccus sp. CCH2-D9 | reverse complement strand
ATCCGGCCCAGGCCGAGACCCCCGCGCCGGCCCAGGACACGGCGACGAGCCAACCTGCCGCGGCCCCGGCACCCGCACCGGCGTCGTCGGGTGGCGATGACTGGGGAACGGAGCCGCTGCCGCTCGACCAGCTCGACTCGCTCGCCCCGGCAGCGCCCGCAGCGACGGACGAGAAGGCTGCCCCTGCGGCCGCGTCCACCGCTGCTGACTCGACCCCGAGCACGCCGGCTGCTCCCGAAGCTGACGGCGAGAAGGCCGCTCGCGAAGCAGCATCCACCCCGGCGGCGGACTCGACGTCGCCTCAGGGCGCATCGACGAGCACGAACGACACGACGACTGACGCCGCCACCCGCCCGTCCGAACAGGCCGCTGATACCACCGACCACGGCACGTCCGGTGCTGCGGTTGCGGCCGGTGTCGCGGGAGGGGCGTCCGCTGCTGCCGCGATGGCGTCGGGCCGCTCGTCGGAGGACACTGCAACCGACGCGTCGGACCGTTCCGCGGAAGCCGACTCGACCGCGACGCAGACGCAGTCCAAGCACGCGGGCTCGGGAGCGCAGGACGCCGCCGCGTCGGCACCCGCCACGACCCCTGCTGCGCCGAAGCCCTCGGGCGGCGACGATTGGGGCACCGAGCCGCTGCCGCTGGACCAGCTCGACCAGTTCGCTCCGGCGACGACCGACGCGGCCGCAGCGCCTGCGGAGTCGGCCGGTGTCGGTGTGAGCGAGCCCGTCGCCGACCCGTCCACGTCGACGACCGGCGCTGCGTCGAACGCCGCCACGACGACGGTGGCACAGCCGTCGGCGTCCGAGGATGCCGCGAGCGCCTCGCAGACGGCGGTCGAGGCCGACGTACGCACCGACGACGCCGCTCAGCCACTGCAGGACTTCACGTCCGACGAGCTGGCTCACGATACGGCTTCATCGAGCGAGTCGGGGCAGTCGCCGCAGGGCGCCGGTTCGCCGTTGCAGGCTGCTCCCACGGCGGCTGAGGTCTCGGCTGCCGAGGTGGCTGACGGTCCCTTCGGCCCCGGCTCGGCCGAGCCCAACGAGGACGGTTCGGCACCGTCGCCGGCGTACACGATCAAGGGCAACGCGGACACGATGCTGTTCCACACGCACGACAGCCCCAGCTACGAGCAGACCGAGGCCGAGGTGTGGTTCACGAGCGTGGACGCCGCCAAGGCCGCGATGTTCCGCCACTGGGACCCCGCTCAGCGCTGATCGACTCGGCTCCTGAAGATGGCCGCTCACCTCGAAGGTGGGCGGCCATCGCCGTCCTCGGCCGCCTGACCGAGCCCTTCGGCACCCTGCGCACATCGCGCGGGTCCGCACACGCTCCCCTGACGGCAAGATGGCGAGTAGCTCACACGTCGGCAGGTAACTGCCCGCCGACCTGTGAGTTACCCGCCATCCTCCAGGCTCGTTTGCCTCCCGGGCGGGGCGGGGCCCCGGCCACCTCCGCGGCCGGCGCTGATGGCCAGCCCGGCACCGTTGCGAGTCCCGTCAGGCTGGGACGAGCGGCAGTTGGGCCGAGACGTCGGCGCGCTGCCCCGACGTCCGCAGGCGCCCCTCGGAGCGGGCGGCGTCCCACGTCAGGCGGCCGGTGGCGAGTTCGAGCCAGGTGACGGCGTCGGTCTCGATGACGTTCGGGGGCGTGCCGCGCGTGTGGACCGGGCCCTCGATGCACTGGACGGCGCCGAACGGCGGCACGCGCACCTCGACGGTGCGGCCGGGCACCTGGATGCCGAGCTCTTCGAGCGTGTAGCGCACGGCGAGGGCGGTGGTGGGTCGTGCCGTGTCAGCGGGGTTCGCGGCCCAGTCGAGGACGGCGGCGCGACCCGCTTCTGGCGCGATGCGGCGACGAGGTGGCATGCGCCCCATCCTAGTGTCACGCGTCTGAACTTGTTTGACGAGTTGGGTGGGGCGATTGTAGTT
>NZ_LSJT01000085.1:0-23535 GCF_001556795.1 Dermacoccus sp. CCH2-D9 | reverse complement strand
CCGCCGATGCCGATCATCTGGATGTGGCGGTTCTTCAGGTGCTTGGCGTACCCGGTGTCACCGGAGTCGCGCGAATCGGACGCGGCCGAATTCTTCAGCGCGTCAGGAGTCGAGGACATACGTTGCCTTTCATGAACAGGAGGACACCTCGGCCTCGCGCGGGGACGCACGGCGCCGGTCAGGTGTGCCGCTCATCACTGTAGGCCAGCGAGGTGACACCCCTCGCGCCCCATTGTTACGGGAGTGTTGAGGGGGCCTGTGAATGTCGCGTGGGTGACGCGGTCTGACGCTGCGGGGCGGCCTGGGCGAGCGCTCTGGACGCGACGCAACCGAGACCGCATCGTGACGATCGGCCGTCGACGCTGCGCTCGTACCCGGGGGGAGCCTGCAGGGTTGGACCGGGCGGACATACGACACGGGGCGCATCCTCGTCGTGAGGATGCGCCCCGTGACCAAGTAGGCAACGCTTCGGGCAATCAGCCCTTGAAGGCGTCCTTGATCTTCTCGCCGGCCTGCTTGAGGTTGGCGCCCATCTGGTCGCCCTTGCCCTCGGCCTCGAGACCCTGATCGTCGCTCGCCTTGCCGAAGGCCTCCTTGGCCTGGCCGAGCTTCTCGTCCTTGGCGTTGTCGAACTTGTCATCGATACCCATGACATGAACTCCTTTCTCTGGACAACAGTTGCCTCGACCCTACGCCGCTTTCCGGAGCGTGGCTAGGGGGTTTTCTGGGAGCTCAATGCGAGGCGTTCTCCTGCCCAGCGCGAGCGCAGCATGCGGTCGTGGCTCGCGGCGACGACGGCGCCCGGGTAGTCGTCGAGAGCCCGTTCGACGTCCTCGGCGAGCAGGAGCGAGAAGTGGTTGGCCGGTTCGTCGAGCAGCAGCACGTCCGGCGGCAACGCGAGCAGACACGCCAGATCGAGACGACGACGCTGCCCGACGCTGAGGTCGGCCAACGCACGGTTCTCGTCGCGTCCGGCGATGAGGCCGAACGTCGCAAGCGGACGTCGCGCTGCCAGGTCGTCACCGACACGGGCGCGGTAGGCGTCGAGGACGGTGGTGTCGGGCTCGAGGTGCGGGGCGTCGACGTCAGGGCCGGCAGAGGGCTGACGGTCGGACGCGAGCGGTGCCGTGTCCTGGCCGAGCAATCCGACGCTGACGCGGCGCTCGCGATGCACTGACCCCGTGACGGGCTCCAACTCGCCGGCGAGGACGCGCAGCAGCGTCGACTTGCCGCACCCGTTCGGCCCCTCGACGAGGAGGCGCTCGCCGGCGGACACCGTCAGGCTCGTCGGCTCCAGACGCCCCGGAACGCTGACGGCGGACGCCACGAGCAGGGGCCCGCCGGGAAGTTCGGACGGGCGTGAGGCCGCCGCGAGGGAACGCTCGGTGTTGAACCGCAACGTGGCCGGGGGTTTGCGCACCTGCGTCTTCTCGAGTCGCTCCAAGGCCGTGCGCGAATCGTTGACGCGGCGCGCGACGACGGTGGCGTTCTTGTCCGAGTAGAACTTCTTCGCCCCGCGCGCCTCGGTGCGGGGCCCTCGTTCGGGGCGCCCGACGGTGTGGTCGTCCCTCATCTTCGCGCGCAGCCGTTTGAGTTCGGCCTGCTCGTCCTCGTACTGGCGCGCCCAGCGTTCGTGCTCGTCGTGGCGAGCGAGGACGTAGTCGGAGAACGTGCCCGTGAAACACGTGACGCCGTGGGCGGCGCCGGCGTCCGAGGCATCGGAGATGCGGGCGGCGACCCGGTGCGGCAGGGGCCGCGGGTCGAGGTCGATGAGGTCGGTGACGCTCTCGTCGAGGAAGGCACGATCGTGGCTCGCGAGCAGCACCGGGCCGGGCCACGTCAGGAGCATCGATGTGAGCAGCTGCGCGCCACGATCGTCGAGGTGGTTGGTCGGTTCGTCGAGCAGCAGCGTCTGCGGACGGCGGATGAGCGTCCACGCCAAGGAGAAGCGGGCGAGCTGGCCGCCGGAGACCTCGTTCATCGGCGTGTCACGCGCGATTGCGCCGATGCCGAGGCCGTCGACGAGTTCGTCGATCGTGTGCTCGACGTTCCACGCGTCGGCTCGCTCCGCCGCGGCGAGGGCCGCGTCGAGTTCGGTTGCGGCGAGCGCGTCCTCGGCGTTTCGCGCGAGACGCTCGCCCGCGACCTCGACCGCTCGCGCCAGAGCGTGGATCGGCTCGGCGGCGTCGTCGAGCACGTGCTGCGCCGTCAGCGTCAGGGCGAACGGCGCCTGTTGATGATGCAGACCGACGCTGCCGGGCGCGGTGATGCTGCCCGCATCCGGGCGCTCGAGGCCGGCGACGAGGCGCAGAAGCGTCGACTTGCCCGTGCCGTTCTCGCCGATGAGGGCGGCGCGTTCGCCCCCCGCGACGCTGAAGGAGATGTTCGTCAGGACGCGACGGTCGGGGTAGCTCTTCGACACGCCGTCGACGCGCAGGTGGCTGCCGGACGAGCCGCCGGCCGAGGGCAAGGACGATGAATACACAGGCCTCCTGGAGTGGTGGGAACACCCTCACGCTAGGCGGCGTGGCGGGGTGGCGTCACCCGATTTTCAGCGGGCTGGGCGGTCCGTCAGCCAGTTGGCCCGGCGACCTGACGCCCCGACGACGCGACGCCCCGACGACCCAGCGGGCACTCGTCAGCCGGGGCGACATGTCATGTGCCGTCGGGCAGGCGCCCCGCGCTCGTCACTCGGAGGGGCGGGGCTCGTCGACGTCCGCGGCGCCCGTGCCGCTCTCGCGCAGGTGCGTGTCGAGGCTGACGCGTTCGTCGAACACGAAGCACTCGCCGCGCCAGTCGACGTCGGCGTCCGGCATCTGCGCGAAGTAGTTGAGGATGCCGCCCTGAAGCTGGAAGACCTCGAGACCCAGATCCTGCATCCACGGGCTCGACTTCTCGCAGCGGATGCCGCCCGTGCAGTACATCGCGACCTTCGTCCCGCTCTCACGCCACGCAGGCGCGTGCGCCTCGACGTAGTCGGCGAAGTCGCGGAAGTTCTCGACGCCCGGGTCGATCGCCCCCTCGAAGTGGCCGACGCCGAACTCGAAGCTGTTGCGATTGTCGAGGACGATCACGTCGTCGCGCCGGATCAGCTCGCGCCATCGCTGCGGCGCGACGTCGGTGGCACGCACGTCCTCCATGCGGTTCGGCATGTCGAGCCCGTCGACGCCCAGCGGCACGATCTCGCGCTTCGCCTTGACCATCATGCGGCGAAACGGCGGACGTGTGAACGCGGTGCGCTTGGTGACGATGCCGTCGAACAGGGCCCGCGTGACGGCGTCGGCGCTCGCTGCCGCGCGGAAGGCGTCGACCTGTTCGGGCGCTCCGGCGAGCATGCCGTTGACGCCCTCGCTCGCGATGAGGACCGACCCCGTCAAACCCTCGCGCGCAGCGCACAGCTCGCGCACCCGCACGACGGCGGCGTCGACGTCGGGCACCGCGACGAACCGATAGAACGCGATGTGATCGCCACTCGACGGGAGGGCGGACGGAGCGGGAGAGGTCATGGGTGCGAGATCGTCGGAGGGAGCGCCGGGCATGGCGGCATTCTCTCAGCTTCTTCGAACCTGACGGCAGGCGAACGCATGGGCTCGCCTTGTAGTGCACATAGCTTCATCACAGCCGCGGCGGTCAGCGTGCATCCGTCGGGCCACGAACGGTCGAGGCCCACGGATGAAGGAGTCAACCATGGCGAAGAACGGTCGTAAGATCGCCGCCGGCGTCGGCGCAGTGAGCACCCTCGCGGTCTCGGGGGCGGCGCTCGCGAGCTCGCAGACGGTGAGCACCGGCACCTCCACCCCGAACACCACGACGCAGCAGGGCAGCGCCGCCGGCCAGGACGGGCACGGCATGCGCGGCATGCACGACAAGCTGGTCGCGGGGACCGCGGCGACGAACGTCAAGAATGCGGTGAAGGCGAAGGACGCGTCGATCACCGTCAAGGGCGTGCGTCAGGCGCCGGACGGTTCGTACCGCGCGTTCGGCACGAGGTCCGGCAAGCGCGTCATGGTCGAGGTGAGCAAGGACCTCAAGACGGTCACCGTCCGCACCGGCCGGGGTCACGGCCACCACGGTCACCACCGCGGCACCGAGGTGACGGGTACCGCCCTGACCGGCGTCAAGAACGCCGTCAAGGCGAAGGACTCGGGCGTCACCGTCGAGAAGGTCTACAAGGAGAGCGACGGCACCTACCACGCGTTCGGCACGAAGGCGGGTGCGCACGTGCGGACCGACGTCAGCAAGGATCTCAAGACCGTGACTGTGACGGCCGGCAAGCCCGGCGGGCCGGGCGGGCATGACGGACCCCGCCACGATGGCGCGCCGAGCGGCCAGACGCAGGGTGGTTCGGGTTCGACGAGTTCGTCGACCACGGCGCCCACCTTGTCGAGCACGAGCGCGCAGGCTGCCTGATCAGTCGCGTCACGTGGCGCTGCCCGAGTCAGTCCTGACTGACTCGGGCAGCATCATGTGGCTCAGGCGGCGGACGGCTGACGCGATGCGCGCCGCGGGCTATTCAGTCTTCGTCGGCGTTGGCCGTCGGGTCGTCGGCGGCGAGGTCGAGCAGGCGCGGTTCGTCCCAGGCCACGAATCGCCAGGCGCCCGGCCGACCCTCGAGCGTCAGGACGGTCGTGTTGGGGATCCGACGCTGACGCACCTCCCGCGGCGTGAGGTTCTCGCACTGCGACGTCACCCATAGCCGCAGCACCGCGCCATGACTGACGACGGCGAGCGTCGCATCGTCGTCGAGCCCGTCCAGGGAGCGTTCGAGTGCCTCGGTGAACCGTTCGAGCGTCTCCGCGCCGGCGGGGCCACCCGGGATGCGCGCCTCGAGGTCACCGGTGGCCCACGCGTAGGCCGTGTCGAGGTAGATGTCGGCGGCTTCGTGCGTCGTCGCCATCTCGAGATCACCGGCGAAGATCTCACCGAAGCCGGCGTCCTGCGTCAGCGTCAGCCCGCGTTCGGCGGTGAGCGGTCCGGCCGTGAGACGCGCTCGATCGTGGGCGGACGCGACGACTCGATCGATGCGGCGATCGGCGAGGCGCGGCACGAGGTCGTCGGCCTGCGCGTGGCCGAGTTCGGTGAGCCCGGCGCCGGGCAGCGCGGTATCCAGCGCACCGATGACGTTGTTGGGGGTCTGGCCGTGGCGGATGAGCAGGAGGGTGGTCACCCGCTCATCCAATCAGCCGGGGGTGAACATCACCTGATCACGCACGAGCGTGCCCATCCACCGCGCCACCGGCTTCAAGGTCGCCCTGACGACCGGTTTCACCCGCGACGTCGCCGACATGGTGCTCGATGGGGTGGGCTGGCGCGTCGGGCCGCTCGAGGACGGCGGGATGGTCGATGCGCTCGTCACGGCCGACGAGGTGGCGGCGGGGCGTCCCGCGCCGTACATGATCTTCCGGGCGATGGAACGTGCCGGCGTCGTCGACGTCCGAAGGGTCGTAGTCGCGGGCGACACGGGTGCCGATCTCGTCGCGGGTACCCGCAGCGGGGCGGGTCTCGTCGCGGGGGTGCTCTCGGGTTCCGTCTCGCGCGAGACGCTTGAGGCGAGCCCGCACACGCACGTCCTGCCGTCGGTCGTCGAGGTGCTGCAGGAGGCCTGCCCGCAGTGATCTGCGCGACGGCGCGGCAAGAGCTCGAGGCGAGCGAATCTCGCCGCCCGGCAACGTGATCGGCGCTCCGGGCGGCGCCTGACGGTTGGGTTGTCGGCTCTCGGGTCTAGACTTGGACGCAGAACGATCACGCATGCGACGAAAGGGGAGCTCAATGGGTCTGTCACCCCTCGAGTGGCCCGTCCTGCGTCAGGTGCGATCGAAGGATTTCCTCGGTCGCGGCCCGGCAGTGACGAGTGAGAAGACTCGAACGCTCGAACCGCGCACGACGACGGCCGACCGCGTCGTGCAGTCGGTCTGCCCCTATTGCGCCGTCGGCTGCGGCCAGCGCGTGTTCGTCAAGGACGAGAAGGTCGTCGGGATCGAAGGCGATAAAGATTCGCCGATCTCGCGCGGCCGCCTGTGCCCGAAGGGGGCAGCGAGCGAGCAGCTCGTCAACAACCCCTCACGCGTCAAGCAGGTGCTCTACCGCAAGCCGGGTGGCACCGATTGGGAGCCGATCGAGCGCGACAAGGCCATCGACATGGTCGTCGACCGGTTCATCGCCAGCCGCCGCAACGGATGGCAGGAGACGGACGACAAAGGCAACCGCCTGCGTCGCACCATGGGTATCGCCTCGTTGGGTGGAGCAACGCTCGACAACGAGGAGAACTACCTCATCAAGAAGCTGTTCACCGCCGCGGGGGCCATACAGATCGAGAACCAGGCGCGTATTTGACACAGCGCCACGGTTCCCAGTCTGGGAGCCTCGTTCGGGCGTGGTGGAGCCACCAATTCACTGCAGGACATGGCGAACGCCGACCTCATCCTCATCGAGGGGTCGAACATGGCCGAGTGTCACCCGGTGGGTTTCCAGTGGGTGACGGAGGCCAAGGCGCGCGGCGCGAAGGTCATCCACATCGACCCTCGCTTCACGCGCACGTCCGCCGTGGCCGACAAGCACATCCCCATCCGTGGCGGAAGTGACATCGTCTTCCTCGGTGCACTCATCAACCATGTGCTGACGACCGAGTCCTTCTTCCGTGACTACGTCGTCGCCTACACCAACGCGGCAACGATCGTCAGCGACGACTTCGTCGACACCGAGGAGCTCGACGGGCTGTTCTCCGGGTACGACCCGACCACGGGTCAGTACGACCAGAGTTCGTGGCAGTACAAGACGCCGCCCGGCAAACCGGATCAGGGCACCTCGAGTGACGAGAAGAGCGGTTCCTCTGGCCACCAGGCGAGCGGTGGCGCCGAGACGCACGGTTCGGGTGGCCCGACGCTCGCGCATTCGGCCGTGCTGCGCGACGAGACGCTGACCGATCCGATGTGCGTGCTGCAGATCATGAAGCGGCACTACGCGCGCTACACACCGGAGATGGTCGAAGAGGTGTGCGGCGTCTCCAAGGAGGACTTCGCACTCGTCGCCCGCGAGGTCGTCGCCAACTCTGGTCGCGAGCGCACGACGATGTTCGCCTACGCCGTCGGTTGGACCCAGCACGTCGGCGGGGCCCAGATGATTCGCACCGCGGCGATCCTGCAGTTGCTCATGGGTAACGTCGGGCGTCCTGGCGCCGGCATCATGGCGCTGCGCGGACACGCGACGATTCAGGGATCGACCGACATTCCCACACTGTTCAACCTGCTGCCGGGCTACCTTCCGATGCCGCGGGTCTCCGACCACGAGACGCTCGAGGATTACATCGACTCGATCGTGTCGAAGGATGCCAAGGGGTACTGGGCGAATGCCGACAAGTACGCCGTGTCGCTGTTCAAGGCCTGGTACGGCGAGAACGCGACAAGTGCGAACAACTTCGGGCTCGACTACATGCCGCGTCTGTCCGGCGCGCACGGGACGTACCAGACGGTCATGGGCATGATCGAGAACCAGGTCGAGGGTTATTTCGTGCTCGGGCAGAACCCGGCCGTCGGCTCGGCCAACGCCCGTATGCAACGTGAGGGCCTACGCCACCTCAAATGGCTCGTCGTGCGCGACTTCCAGCTCATCGAGACCGCGACGTTCTGGAAGGATGCGCCGGAGATCGCCTCCGGGGAGTGGACGAGTGAGGACATCGACACCGAGGTCTTCTTCTTCCCCGCGGCGACGCACGTCGAGAAGGCCGGTACGTTCACCCAGACCCAACGTCTCGTGCAGTGGCGTCACAAGGCGGTCAACCCGCCGGGCGACGCGCAGAGCGAGCTCGACTTCTTCCACGAGGTCGGGGTGCGCATCCGTGCCAGGCTGGCCGATTCGAGCGACCCCATCGACGAGCCACTCAAGGCGATCACGTGGGATTACCCCAAGGACGAGCACGGCGAGGTCATCGCCGAATCGGTCATGGCCGAGATCAACGGAACCGACTCGGAGGGCAAGCCCCTCGCGACGTACGCGGATCTCAAGGCTGACGGTTCCACGACGTCGGGATGCTGGATCTACGCCGGCATCTACAAGGACGGGGTCAATCAGGCCGCGCGGCGCAAGCCTGGGTACGAGCAGGACGAGACGGCCGCCGAATGGGCGTGGGCGTGGCCCGCGAACCGCCGCACGCTCTACAACCGCGCCTCCGCGGACCGTGAGGGCAAGCCGTGGAGCGAGCGCAAGAAGCTCATCTGGTGGGACGAGGAGAAGGGGCAGTGGGTCGGCAAGGACAACCCCGACTTCCCGCTCAAGACCGCCCCGTCCTACCGTCCGAAGGAGGGTGTGGGTGGGCCCGACGGCCTCGCCGGCGACGATCCGTTCATCATGATGGCGGACGGCAAGGGCTGGCTCTACGCGCCGCTCGGTCTCGTCGACGGCCCGATGCCGACGCACTACGAGGCTGCGGAATCGCCGATGCGCAACCCGCTCTACAGCCAGCAGTCGAACCCGACGCGGGTGACGTTCCGTCGTAAGGACAACCTCAACGCGCCGAGCGAGGGCATGCCGGGTGGCGACGTGTACCCGTACGTGTTCCAGATCGGGCGCCTGACGGAGCATCACACCGCCGGCGGCATGAGCCGTTGGTTGCCGTACCTGTCGGAGCTGCAGCCGTCGATGTTCATCGAGGTCTCACCCGATCTCGCGGCCGAGAAGGGCCTCGAGAACGGCGACTGGGCGACAGTCGTGTCGGCTCGCGCGGCGATCGAGGCGCGTGTGCTCGTCACCGACCGCATGGTGCCGCTCAAGATCGGTGGCCGCATGGTGCACCAGATCGGCATGCCGTACCACTGGGGCAGCGCGAAGTCCGCTGAGGTGCATGGTGATTCGGCGAACGACCTGCTCGGCGTGGTGCTCGATCGCAACACCCAGATCCAGGAGGGCAAGATGGGCATGTGCGACATCCGTCCGGGCCGCCGTCCACAGGATCGGGACGAGTACGAGCAGCTCGTCAGTGAGTACCAGAGCCGCGCCGGCGTCACCGTCGAGACGGGCAACGAGATCTGCCAGGAGTGTGACTGATGAGCCTGGTGACCGAGTACATCCGTTCGCAGTTCGCGGGTGGCGGTGACCCGTCGAAGCAGGCGGGTTGGGGCACCCCGGAGGCGACGACGCTGACGGGTGGTGCGCCCAACGACGTCCTCGCCGAACGCATGGGCTTCTTCACCGACACCTCGATCTGCATCGGCTGCAAGGCCTGCGAGGTCGCGTGCAAGGAGTGGAACCGCAACCCCGAGGACGGGTACGAGTTCACCGGCTACTCCTACGACAACACGGGTGAGCTGGGTGCCGACACGTGGCGTCACGTCGCGTTCGTCGAGCAGTCGGGCGAGCAGATCGCGCGGGCCCGTGAGTCGGGGCGCAAGCTCGTCGACCTCGGCATGCCGACGCTGCGGTCGGCCTCCGGCGCCGGTGCAGAAGTTGCGGGCGGCTCGGGCGAAGCGTCGCACCTCGCCGACCTGCCGGATGACGCCGCGCGCGCCATCCGCGTCGCCGGTGGGCACACCGACTACGCGACCGACGCGCCGTCAGCGCTCGACCCGGGCGCCCCTGCGCTCGACGTCGAACAGGCGCAGGTGGCGGACGAGTTGGCGAGGGTCAACGTGCTCGACATCGTCGCGACCGACAACGGCGTCATGCCGACGGCGCTGCACGAGGCCCAGGATTTCCGGTGGCTCATGGCCTCCGATGTCTGCAAGCACTGCACGCACGCCGGGTGTCTCGACAACTGCCCGACGGGCGCGCTGTTCCGCACCGAGTTCGGCACGGTCGTCGTGCAGGCTGACGTGTGCAACGGCTGCGGCTACTGCGTCGGCGGGTGTCCGTTCGGCGTCATCGAACGGCGTGAGAAGACGGCGACCGTCAATCACGGCAACGCGCAGAAGTGCACGCTGTGCTACGACCGGCTCAAGGAAGGCCAGACGCCCGCGTGCGCGCAGACGTGCCCCACGACATCGATCAAGTTCGGCACGCACGCGGAGATGGTCGCGATCGCGGAGGAGCGCGTCGCGCAGCTGCACGCGCAGGGCATGACGGAGGCGCGCCTCTACGGCGCGAACCTCGACGACGGCGTCGGCGGCACCGGTTCGGTCTTCCTCCTGCTCGACGATCCCGAGGTGTACGGCCTGCCGCCGGACCCGGTGGCGCCGTCGAAGACCTTGCCGGAGTCGTACAAGCGGATGGTCATGGCAGCCGGTGGCATGGTGGCCGTAGCAGCGCTGGCGTTCGTCGGAGGTGGTGTGGCGTGAGCGTGAACTCCCTTGATGCGTATAGGGATCCTGAACCCGAGGGTGGGCGGCGCCGTCGCGGCGGGCGTGGCGGCAAACGTCGTCGTCCGACCGACTGGCTGAACGGTCGCGAGGGCCGCGGTGAGCGCGCGCTCGTGCCGGACGTCGAGTTCCAGAGCTACTACGGGCGTGGCGTCATCAAGCCCGTGCCGTGGGAGTGGCCGATTCCGACGTACCTGTTCTTCGGTGGCCTCGCGGGCGGCTCGCAATTGCTCGCGACCGGCGCGTACCTGACGGGCAACGAACCCCTGCAGCGCGTGACGCGCCTGACGACGGCCGTCGCGGTCGCCGTCTCGGGTGCGTCGCTCATCGGCGACCTGGGTCGCCCGGAGCGCTTCTACAACATGATGCGCGTGGCGAAGCTCAGCTCGCCGATGTCGGTGGGCACGTGGATCCTCTCCGGTTTCAGCGGCGGTGCGATGCCGCTCGCGGCCCTCGAGGTGCTGCGGATGCTGCCGCTCAAGCGAAGCGGCACCGTGACGGGTCTGGTCGGCGCGCTCGATCGCGTGGCCGGGGCTGCAGGCGAGGTCGCGTCGGCGTCCTCGCTCGAGGTGCCGGGGTCGCGGTGGTTGCGGCGGCAGTCGCGTGCTGCGGGTCGTCGTGACGCCGGGTTGCGCGTCAACGGGGCACTCGTCGGCGTCGAGAAGATGCTCGGCGTCACCGAACCGGGATTCGTCGCGCTCGGTGCGTCGATGGCGGCGCCGCTGGCGACCTACACGGCGGTGCTGCTGTCGAACACGTCGACGCCGACGTGGCACGAGTCGCGGCTGTACCTGCCGTTCGTGTTCGGCGGTTCAGCATCGGCCGCGGCGAGCGGCAACGCGATGATGTGGACGCCCGTCGAGAAGGCGGGCCCCGCCCGGGCGCTAGCGCTCATCGGGTCGGCCGTCGACCTCGGCGTGCTCAATGGTCTCGAGAAGCACCTCGACGCCCAGGGCGTCGGTGAGCCGCTGCACCACGGCACTGCCGGCAAGCTCAACAAGGCGAGCATGGCGCTCAACGTCGCCGGGTTTGTCGGGACGGCGCTGTTCGCGCGACGCTCGCGCGTGGCGTCCGTCGTCTCCGGGGCCTGCTTCGTCGCTGGCTCGGTGTGCACGCGCTTCGCGGTGTTCGAAGCCGGCATGGAATCGGCGAAGGACCCGAAGTACACGATGGGGCCGCAGCGCCGCCGCCTCGACGCGCGTGGCGGGACGGAGAACATCACGACGGGCCCGCGTCTGGCCTCGTCGGATGATGCCCCCCGCACCGCGGATGGGCGCCGACCGCTGCCTGGCCCGGACGGCAAGCCCGTCAACCTCTGAGCGCTCGCGTGTCTGGCGGGTCGGTTCGTCGGCTGGCCGGATCTGTGCACGAGAAATGCGCATCTGCACCGGGATTGTGACTGCTGATACCCGTGCAGATGCGCATTTATCGTGCAGCTGTGACGTTCGAGTCGCGGGGCGGCGGCCGTCCTGGCTGGTTGTCGGATTGCGGCCGTGTCAGCGCACGCTGATGCCGGGGGCGCCGCCGTCGAGGGGGAGGGTGCGGCCGATCACGGGCGCGCCGGGCACCTCGCCGATGACGAGGAGGCCGCCGGACGTCTGAGCGTCCGCGAGCAGCAGCAGTTCGTCTTCGCCGATCCCGTCGGCTGCGGTGATGTGCTCACGCACCCAGTCGAGGTTGCGGCGCGTGCCGCCGGAGACGTAACCCTCGGCTGCGGCGTCGCGGGCGCCGTCGATGTACGGCACGGCAGCGGAGTCGATCTCGGCGCGAACGCCCGAGGCGCGGCACATCTTCCACAGGTGGCCGAGCAGACCGAAACCGGTGACGTCCGTCGCCGCCGTGACACCCGCCGCGACGGCGGCGATCGACGCGTCGCGGTTGAGCGTCGTCATCACCTCGATGGCCTGCGGGAACACCTCGCCCGTCGACTTGTGCTTGTTGTTGAGCACACCGACGCCGAGCGGCTTCGTCAGAGAGATGGGCAGGCCCGCCTCGGCGGCGTCGTTGCGCATGAGCTTGCCCGGGTCGGCGATGCCGGTGACGGCCATGCCGAACTTGGGCTCCGGATCGTCGATCGAATGGCCGCCGATGACGGGGCAGTTCGCCTGCGCACCGACGTCGGCGCCGCCTCGGAGCACCTCGGCCATGATGTCGAGGCCGAGCACGTCGCGCGGCCAACCGACGAGGTTGATGGCGACGACGGGGGTGCCGCCCATCGCGTAGATGTCGCTGAGCGCGTTCGCGGCGGCGATGCGACCGAAGTCGTACGGGTCGTCGACGACAGGGGTGAAGAAGTCAGCCGTCGAGAGCACCGCCTGCTCGCCGACGCGGACGGCGGCTGCGTCGTCACCGTCGTCGAGGCCGACGATGACGCTCGGATTAGGCTTCCCCACGAGGTGCTTCACCGCCTCCTCGAGCTCGCCGGGCGGGATCTTGCACGCGCACCCGCCACCATGGGCGTACTGCGTCAGACGAATCGACTCCATGCATCCGACCCTACGCCGTAGCCCCTGACAACGACCCCGACGGGTACGCCGCGCGGACCCCGCCCGCCCATTGCCCCGGCGCACCCACGACCCCAGCGCCCCTATGATTGACACGCGCCAAGGGAGGCGTCCGGGTTCCTGGTGGGCCCCCCGGTCTTCAAAACCGGTGAAACCGAGCATCTCGGTTTGGCAGGTTCGATTCCTGTCCGCCTCCGCAAGTCTCAGGGCCCCGCGAGCTGGGGGGCTTCTCGCATGTGTCGTCATTGGCCCGTCTTCCGGCCGCGTGGGCTCGCCGCCGCGGCTCGGAGCGACGCGCCACGGAGGGTCACTCGAGCCATGAGTGCGCCGCAGCGGCGAAGGGCGTGAAAACCGTTGCTGCACAGGGTTGTCAGACCTGCCCGATAGGTTGGGGCGCATCAGCACTCGACCTGGAGGAACGATGGCCACGAGCGACGACCCACGTCGACGCATCCCGCGCACCGACGAGCTCCTCGCACGCTTCGCCGACGAGGTAGGCGCGCTCGGACGCGACGCTGTGAAGCGCGCCATCGTCTCTGCCCAGGCCGACGTCCGCGCGGGCACCATCAGCCCCGACGGCATCGACGCGGCCATCGCATTGCGCCTGCCCGAGTCGGCCACCACCCTGCGAGCGATCCTCAACGCAACGGGCGTCGTCGTGCACACCAACATCGGGCGCGCGCCTCTCAGCGACGCCGCCGTCGAGGCACTCGGTCGCGCTGCGGGGTACGTCGACGTCGAGTTCGACCCCGTCACTGCCACGCGCGCCAAGCGCGGCCGCGCGACGCTCGACGCGCTCCAGGAGCGGGTGCCGGACGCGGGCGGCGCACTGGTCGTCAACAACGGCGCGGCGGCACTGCTGCTCGCCTGCCTCGCGATCGCCGGGGACACGGACGTCCTCGTCAGCCGCGGCGAACTCATCGAGATCGGCGACGGCTTCCGTCTGCCCGAGTTGCTGCAGTCGGCCGGGGCCCGCCTCGTCGGGGTAGGCATGACGAATCGCACGCATCTGCGCGACTACGAGAACGCCATCGTCGACGCCGAACGTCACGGCCGCCGGGTGGGCGCCGTGCTCAAGATCCACACGAGCAACTATCGCGTCGAAGGGTTCGCCGGGGTGCCAGGCGTGCGCGATCTCTCGGCGCTCGGCGTCCCCGTCATCGCGGACGTCGGCAGCGGCCTGCTCGCCCCCGAACGGGTGCTGCCCGACGAGCCCGACGCGACGAGCTGGCTGCGTGACGGCGCGACGGTCGTCACCGCGAGCGGCGACAAGCTGCTCGGCGGGCCGCAAGCGGGGCTCGTTCTCGGCGACGCCGACGCCGTGGAACGCGTCCGCCGCCACCCGATGGCCCGCGCGATGCGCGTCGACAAGCTGACGCTCGCCGCTCTCGAAGCCACCCTGCGCGGCCCCGAACCCCCCGTTACCCGCGCCCTGCACGAGACGCGCGACTCGCTTCGTCAGCGCACGACACACCTCGCGGCGGCCATCGCTGACGTCGTTCCGGGCGCCGAAATCGTCGACGTCATCGGACGCGTCGGTGGGGGAGGCGCGCCTGGTTTCGAGCTGCCGAGCCTCGCCGTCGCCCTGCCCGAGCCCTTCGCGGAGGCGCTACGCCTCGGACGCCCGTGCGTCCTGGCCCGCACCGCGCTTGGACGCTGCCTCGTCGACCTGCGGTGCGTCCCTGCGTCATCGGACGCCGACGTCGCCGCCGCGATCCGGGCCGTCGCTGTAGGCAACGAATCCGGCACCCCAGCTGACGACGGAGGACGCGCATGACGGTGAACGCGCGGCGTGATGCCACGGCCCCGTCGGCGACGACACCGCTGATCCCCGCCAGGGGCTACGTCGCCGAGCGCAGCGGCGGCGCGGTGCGGCTCGCGGGGAGTGAGTGCTGATGCGCGTCGTCGCGACGGCCGGTCACGTCGACCACGGCAAGAGCACCCTCGTGCGGGCTCTCACGGGCACCGACCCGGATCGGCTCGAGGAGGAGAAGAAGCGTGGCCTGACGATCGATCTCGGGTTCGCGGGGCTCGACCTGCCGTCGGGCGAGAAGCTCGCATTCGTCGACGTGCCCGGCCACCGTCGCTTCATCGGCAACATGCTCGCGGGCCTCGGGCCGGCGCCGGCCGTCATGCTCGTCGTCGCCGCGGATCAGGGGTGGCAGGCGCAATCACGCGAGCACCTCGACGCCATCGACGCACTCGGTCTCAGGCACGGCCTGCTCGTCATCACGCGCTGTGGCCTGGCGACGCCCGAGCGCGTCGCCGAGGTGCGTGAGACAGCGCTCGGCCACATCGCCGCGACGTCACTCGAAGTTGTCGACGTCGTCGAGACCGATGCCGTCAGCGGCCGTGGCATCGACGAACTGCGGTGCGCCCTCGACGATCTCGTCGCGCAGATGCCACCCGTGGACACGGTTTCCCCTGTGCGGTTGTGGGTCGACCGTTCGTTCTCCGTCAAGGGCACCGGCACCGTGGTCACCGGCACGCTCGCGGCGGGCACGCTGCGTCTCGGGGACGAGTTGGAGGTGGGTGACGAACGAGCGGTCGTGCGTTCGTTGCAGGTGCTCGGGCAGCGTCATGACGAGGTCGCGCCGGTCTCGCGCGTCGCGGTCGCTCTGCGAGGTCTGCACACCGACGACGTGCCGCGCGGCACGCCCCTGCTGACGCCGGGGTCGGCGTCGTGGGTGAACGTCCTCGACGTGCGCAGCGAGAGCGGGCATGAGTGGCAGGATGCGTCGGCGGAGGTCAGCGTCCACATCGGCACAGCGTCCGTCGAGGCGCGGGTGCGACCGTTCGACGAGCGTCACGCGCGGTTGACGCTGAGCGATCCGCTGCCGTTGCGGCTGGAGGATCGCATCATCGTGCGCGATGCGTCAGCGGGGCGGATCCATTGCGGGGCAACGGTGCTCGACCTCGACCCGGCGGCATTGACGAGGCGCGGCGCCGGTCGGGAGCGCGCGCGTGTCCTAGCCGGTCACGCGGTCGCGCAGCTCGAACCGCTCGTCGCCGAGCGCGGCTGGGTGCGCGACGAGTGGGTCATCGCCGTCGGGGCCCGCCGGCCCGAGGTGCTGCGCGAGGGGCTGCCCCTGCCGGGGGAGGGCCTGGGTCGTGTCGAGGGACTCGTCGTGCACGAGAAACAGGCGACGGCTTGGCGCGCCGCGATCATCGAGGCGATCACCGCTGACGCCGCCGACCCCTTGAGCCCCGGGTTGCCGTCAGGCGCCATCGAGACGCGCCTCGGCGTGCCCCGACGTCTGCTGCCCGCCCTCGTCGAGTCATGCGGCGTGACGAACCCTGATGCGGGTCTCGTGATCCGCGACGGGCGGGTCGTCGGCTCACGCCACGGCTCATCGTTCGGTGCCGATGAAGCGGCCCTGGAGCAACTTCGAGAACGGCTGCGCGCCAACCCGTTCGATGCCCCCGAAGCCGACGACCTCGTGGCGCTCCGCCTCGGCAACCGGCAGCTCGCCGCGGCTGCACAGCGCGGAGCGATCCTGCGACTCAAGGCCGAGCCCGCCGACATCGTCCTGCTGCCCGACGCGCCCACGCGAGCGATGCGCGAGCTCGCAAGACTGCCGCAACCGTTCACGACGAGCGAGGCGCGCCAGGCGCTCGGCACGACGCGCCGCGTCGTCATCCCCCTGCTCGAGCATCTCGACGCGCGAGGCTGGACGCGGCGTGACGGCAACGCGCGCGTCGTCGTGCGCTGAATCGTGCTGGGACGGGGCAGAGCGCAGCACCGTCGGACGGAGCGTCGGAATCGCGTCCGTCTGAGGCGCACCCGAGCGCGCCGGGGGCGCACCATCCGCCCCCGGCGCCGACGGACCGCCGCTCGGGGCCGATCTTCGACGTGCGTCCAGCCGCACAGACGTAGCAACGCGCCACCGCTGGGAAGGACCCAGCGATGGCGCGTCGCGTTCGATCAGGGGAGCTCAGTCGTCGTCGCCTTCCGGGTCGTCGGCCTTGAGCGACGGCTCGGGGTGGGCGCTGACGCGCGTCGACGTCTGCTCCTTCGCCTGAGCGGCTGCGGCGCGGACGGCGCCGCTCGGGCCGGCCTTCTCGGCGTCGGCGATGAAGCGCTCGGGGTTCTTGTCCTCGATCGTCAGCGGCTTCGACCACGACGCCGCGAGGTGGCGCAGGAAGTTGATGCCGACCTGGTGACGCAGTTCGAGGCTCGCCTGCTGACGGAAGTCGGCCAGGTCCTGACGCTCTTCCTCGGCCATGTGGTCGGAGTTCGCGATGTTGGCCTGGACGACGGCCTCCCACCAGTCTTTCGACCCGGTCGTGGCGGCGTCCGCGCGCTTGATGGCGTCGCGCAGCAGGTTGTGGTCGTGGATCGCGTCCTCGACCTGCTCGTCGTTGCTCTCGGCGTCTGCGCCGCCGGTGCCGATCTTGACGAGTTCGGGGTAGAAGTACAGCTCCTCCGCCTCAGCGTGCAGCTCGAGGAAGATGCGCAGCTGGCTCCACAGCGCGGCCAGACCGTCGGTGTCGTCGCGCGGCCACTCCTCGAGCACGGCGAACGCGCGTCGCTGAGCGGTGTGCTGCTGCAGGATGATCTCGGTGATGTCCATGGCTACCTCCGTGAGACGGCCCCGGAATCGGGGGCTGTTTGCCCTCAATCTCACGCTGGCGAAGGGCGTTGCGCCAGCAAGGTGCACCTATGCGACAAAGCGTTCGTGACGGGGACGTCGCGCCCAGCGTCGCGGGCTCGATGACGACGCGCGGGACGCGGACGGCGTGGCGCTCGCCGTCGAGAGGGACGCGTTCAGGTGAGCGCGACGCGGACGATGACGGCGAGGGCGCTGACCGTCGCGAGCGCGAGGATGCTGTGGCGGAAGCGCACCGCGTCGATCGAGTGCCGCAACGGCTGCGCCGCGAGAGCGCCCACGGCCATGAACGGCAGCCACGCGAGCCCGGCACGCAGACCGTCAGCGCTGATCTGGCCGCCGATCGCGAGGCCGAGCAGTGAACTCAGTGAGCCGAAGAGGAAGAACGGCGCGAGTGTCGAGCGTGCCTGCTGCCGTGTGAGTTCCTGCAGGGCGAGGCCGAAGAACGGGCCGCCGATCGACGCCGTCGTCGCCGAGATGCCCGTCAAGGCTCCGGCGCCGAGGGCGATGCCCGACGGCGGGCGTACGCGCCAGCGCGTGAGCGATCCGGCGACGGCGACGAGCACCATGCCGGCCACGAGGAGTGACGTGACGGTGTGCGACGCGTTGGCCGCGAGCCAGACGCCGAGTGGCATCGTCGCGAGGCGGCCTGCCATCGCCCACCCGAACGGCCGCCACCGGATGTCACGGTGGGCCCGAGCCATCTCCAGCACGGGCAGTGGCAGGACAACGAATAGCAGTGCCGCCGGCATGACTTGCGGAGCGACCATGACGACGAACGGCGCTGCGACGACGGCGAGGCCGAACCCGGCGATGCGTTGCACGAAGGCGCCGACGCCGACGACGAGACCGAGGACCAGCAGGGTGGTGAGCGGCATCGGACCCCACTTCGGCGAAGGTTGTCGGGCCGCGCGGAGAGCAAGGCCCGGACATAGCAAAAACCCCCGGCGAGCCGGGGGTTCTTTCCTCTGTCTCAACACAGAGCGCACCCGTAGGGATTCGAACCCCAAACCTTCTGATCCGTAGTCAGATGCTCTATCCGTTGAGCTACGGGTGCTTGCTGCTCGGCCTCAGCGGCCTCTGCAACGAGATAGAACTCTACACGCATCCTCGGGGGAACGCTAATCGGCTCGGCCGCCCCTTGTGAACCGGCCTGTGCCCCTCCGCCAGCCCCGCCTGTCATGACCTGCGATTTTCATCCACATCGGCGAATCGCGTCCCCATCCGCGATCCACGTTCACACGCGCGAACGGCGTCCACATCTGCGAATCAGCGTCACATTCGCACGCGTCGGCGCGAGTCGTCGTGACACGGGTCGCCCTGGTGGCAACGTCCGTTGAATGGGGACGTAAATCGCCGATGTGGACGCGGTTCGCGGAAGGGTCAAGAATCGTACATGGGGACGGACTGGTGCGGTCAGCCGGTGAAGGGGAGGGTGCGTTGACCGCGGATACCCGGCGTACAGACGAAGAGGGCGCCGGCGTCGGGCTCCGCGTCGTCCGGCAGGTTCTCTCGCGAGGTCGTGATGAACAGCTGGTCGAGGTCGTCGCCGCCGAAGGCCGGGCACGTCACCAGGCTCGGCCCCACCTCGACGATCTCGCTGAGCGAGCCGTCAGCGTCGTAGCGACGCACGGCGGAGCCGCCGAACAGCGCCGTCCACACTCCGCCTTCGGCGTCGACCGTCAGCCCGTCGGGGTGGCCGATGCCGTCCTCGAGCCGGACGAAGGGCCGACGGTTCGTCAGGCCGGTCTCGGCGCTCCAGTCGAACACCCAGATGATGCGGGTCGGCGTGTCGTTGTAGTAGGCGAGCGTGCCGTCGGGCGACCAGCACAGGCCGTTCGAGATGGTGACGTCACCGAAGACATGGCTCGTCGACCGGTCCGGCGCCAGCCGCCACATCGATGCCGCGCCCTCGCTCTGGTCGTAGGCCATCGACCCCATGTAGAACGACCCGTCGGGGGCGCATCCACCGTCGTTGAACCGGGTGCGCGGCTCGTGCGTCGACGGCCACAGATCGGCGGTGTGCTCCAGATCGGCGAAGTCGACCGAACGCGTCAGTGCGAAACCACGCTCCGTCGCGACGATCGCGCCTCCACCTGCGCGCGGACGCAGCGCTGCCGCGACGTCCCCGACGTGGAATCGGGTGACATCACCGCCCGGCTGGAGCTCGAGGACGTCCCCGGCCAGCATGTCGACGTAGCGCAGCGCCGGGTGGCCGCCGCCCCAATCGTCGGCCCAGATGACGCCCTCACCGTGGTAGGCGTGCGGTTTCGCGACAGCTTCAGCCTTCATGACGTCAGGCTATATCGGGCGGCAACGCTCCGCGACGATGCTCGGATGCCGCTGTCGGCTCAGACGTCCTCGGCCTTGAGTTCGGTCGGGTCCCACTTGGTGATGCCGTCGTACTGCCAGCCGCGGTCCTTGACCGCCTCGCGCGACTCGAGGCGCATCGTCGGCGTGAGGCGGTCGAGGTAGAGGTAGCCGTCGAGGTGGTCGGTCTCGTGCTGCAGCATGCGGGCGAAGAAGCCGTGCCCCTCGATGACGATCTCGTTCCCGTCGAGGTCGGTGCCCGTCACCTTCGCCCAGTCGGCCCGCGCCGTCGGGAAGTGCTCGCCGGGCACCGACAGGCAACCCTCGTTGTCGTTCTCCTCGTCGGCCTCGCCGGCAGGCACGCGACCCTTCTCGAGCTTCGGGTTGATGACGACGCCGCGGCGGTTATCGCCGAGTTCGTCGTCGGGACAGTCGAAGACGAAGATGCGCTGCTTGACGCCGACCTGGTTGGCTGCGAGGCCGACGCCGTTCGCCGCCTCCATCGTCTCGAACATGTCCTCGACGAGGGCGCGCGTGTCGTCGGTGATCTCCTTGACCCGCTTCGTGGGTGCGTGCAGGGCCTTGTGGCCGACGATGGTGATGGGGCGAACAGCCATGAGGAACCTCGAAGAACGCGGGTCGGCGGGTGGGCGTCGATCATTCTAGGGCCCTCGGGTGGGGCGACCGGGTGCATGGGTGCTCGCCGACGTGATCGAGCGAAATCGGCGGGATCGAGTGCCCCGACGCTCGATCCCACCGATTCCGCTCGATCGCGGGCGCGGGTGAGCTGCGACAAGAGGCGACGGAGCACGTCGAAGCCCCTCGACCCGACGATGCGGGTGAGGGGCTTCGAGATGAAACGAGGCGAGTGTGCTCAGTAGCGTCGCTCGTTCTTGCGCAGCGCCTCGGCGCCGTCACCGACCGACGTGTCGAGGTCGGTGGCGTAGACGCCGTCACCGACGCCGCCCTGCAGCTGCGGGTTGCGACCGACGCGCGAGTGGCCGCGGCCGTAGAAGAAGTAGATCGCGAAGCCGATGAGGAGCCACACCACGAAACGCAGCCACGTCTCGACGGGCAGGTTGAGCATGAGGTAGAGGCACACAGCGGCGGCGACCCACGGGAGGACGGGGCTGCCCGGCACCTTGAACGGGCGCTCGAGGTCGGGGCGCTTCTTGCGCAGCACGGGCACGGCCAGGCTGACGAGGAAGAACGCCGACAGGGTGCCGATGTTGACCATCTCCTCGAACTCACCGATCGGGATGGTCGCCGCTGCGACCGCGATGATGAAGCCCATGACGAGCGTCATCGGGACCGGCGTGCCCGTCTTGGGGTTCGTGCGTGCCATGCCCATCGGCAGCAGGCCGTCGCGCGACATCGCGTACATGACGCGGGTGGCGCCGATCATCAGCGTCATGACGACCGTGGCGAGACCCGCGACGGCGCCGGCTGCGATGATCTGCGCGTACCCGGGATGTCCGTGATCGCGGAAGGCCGCGGCGAGTGCGCCCTTGGGGTCGATCTTGTCGTAGCTCACCATGCCGGTGATGACGAGGCAGACGGAGACGTAGAGGATCGTGCAGATCGCGAGCGAGCCGATGATGCCGATCGGCAGGTCGCGCTTCGGGTTGCGCGTCTCCTCGGCGGTGGTCGCGACGACGTCGAAGCCGATGTAGGCGAAGAACACGAGGGCTGCGCCGGAGATGACGCCCATGACGCCGAACGCCTGCGGTTCCATGCCCGTCATGAGCTCCCACAGGGGGCGCTTGAGCGTGTCGGACGTGCTCTCGAGGTGCTGAGCCGGCGGCACGAACGGGGTGTAGTTCGACGTGTTGATGTACTGGATGCCCATCACGATGATGAACAGCACGATGAACAGCTTGACGGCGACGAGCGTTAGGTTGACGCGCATCGACTCCTTGATGCCCGTCGCGATGACGCAGGTGAGCACGGCGACGAGGCCGAAGGCGGCGATGTCGAAGTGGGTGAACCAGCCGGTGCCGCCCTGCAGATTGTCGGGCAGCTTCAACCCCCACTCACCGAACAGGATGTTGAAGTACGCGCTCCAACCCTGGGCGACGACGCCCGCGGCGAGGATGAGCTCGAGAAGCAGATCCCAGCCCACGATCCAGGCGATGAGTTCGCCCATCGTCGCGTAGGAGAACGTGTAGGCCGAGCCCGAGACGGGCACCGCCGACGACAGCTCGGCGTAGCACAGGGCCGCGAGACCGCAGCAGAAGGCGCCGATGAGGAACGAGATGACGATGGCGGGGCCCGCCATCGTGTGCGCGGCTCGCCCCGTCACCGTGAAGATGCCGGCGCCGATGATGACGCCGATGCCGAAGACCGTCAGGTCGAGCGCTGACAGGTTCTTCTTCAGCTGGAACTCGGAGGCTTCCGAGTCTGCGATCGACGCTTCGATCGACTTGGTGCGCAAAAGGCTCATGTGAGCGCCCTTTCACCGGATGGTTGGAACCGTGTGAGATTACGTTCCGTCTCGCCATGTGGAGCCATCGTCCACATCGTGGTCGCGACCTCGTCGGCGGACGGGTTGAGGTGAGGTCGCGTGTTCACGGCTCACCCACCAGGCCGATTCGTCACCCTGCTCGGGCGACGTCTCGTCCCTGTCATGCCGCTGACGGTACGTGTGATCGGTGTCACTGTGGGGGTTTGGGTGACCAACCGTGACAAATCCGTGAGGATCGGTGTCGTCCTCGGCGGCTCGACGTTGCCCGCGGCCGTAGCGAGCTCGGGGCTGACGGACCGCGAGGGGGCGGGTGTCGTCGCCGCCTGACGGGCCGTGACGCTGCGACTCATGACGCTGCGATTCGCGGCGCGGCGTCTCGCGGCGTTGTTCGTCGTCGGACCAGCCGACGCCATCCCACGACTCGTCATGCTGCGACTCGTCGCGCCAGTCGTCCTCGACCCACGGGTCACGCCATTCGTCGTCGTAGCCCTCGTCGTCGGCGTGCCGCGCGTCCGCGTGCCCGCTGGGGCGCGGGTCGTCCTCGTCCTCGAAACCGAAGATGAGCCCGCAGATGTCGCGGTATTTCTCGTCGGGGTTGCGCACGTAGTCGATGACGTTGAGCGCCTGCTCCTGACCCGCCGACTCGATCTTGAACGTGCCGTAGCCGAGCAGCCGCGCGGCGGGCGAGCGGTTGTACGACATGTCCGTCACCTTCGACAGCGGCATCATCGCCACCTTCTTGACGAACAACCCGTGCAATAGGATGAGGCGCTTGTTCGTGATGACGAACGTCTGGTCCCACCATTCGACGACGCGCCAGGCGAGGTGCGCGGCGAGGACGAGCCAGATCCACCACGCGGCGTTCGTCAGCGGGCCCATCCAGGCGGGCGCGCAGATGCCCGCGACGATGACGAGGACGAACCCGACGACGCACGAGGTGATGGCGGGCAGCACGCGCGCCCAGTGCTGCTTCATCTCGAGGACGACGTCCTCACCGCGCGCGAGATAACCGGCGACGCGGTCGCTCGCCTGATGTGGGCGCAGTGGGCCCATGGGTTCAGTTCTTGCCGAGCAGCGCGTCGAAGAATTCGCGCAGGTTGGTGACGGCGTTGCGCAGCACGTCGCCGACGGCGCGCACGACGTCGGCCGACTTCGCGGGGCTCGAGAAGACGGCGTAGATGATGAACGCGAACAACAAGAACTTCAGGATCGACTTGAAGTTGATCTTGTCCATGGCGTCGTCTCTTTCTGGTGGGTGGAGCGCGCGGGGGAAGGCACGGGCAACTCTCGCATCCTTGCAGGGTTCACCCATGCTGCGGCGCAGGCGCGCCGAACCGTTTTCGCGGCGCTCGCCGGCGGGT
>NZ_LSJT01000084.1:0-34755 GCF_001556795.1 Dermacoccus sp. CCH2-D9 | reverse complement strand
CCCGCCGTTCGTCCGACGAGCGGGCCATCGTGGTTGATGAGGAGACGGCGTGCGGCATGCGACCAGCGTATTTGGCGCGCAGCTGATAATTCTTGACCGCGACCTCACATGATCTTTTCGGTATTTGTTCGTAGAGTGTGAACATGTCGACTCTGCGGCAAGACACCATTGCCACCCTGCGAGAGCACCTGCCGAACACGGCCAGCGGGTGCGTCGAGGCCATCATCCGAGAGGTGCCCGGCTACGACCGCGAGTTCGGCGACACACTGCGCGCGAACATCGAGGCGGCCGTCGCGATGGCCCTCGCGGCCTTCCTCGACACCCTCGGTGACGACGGCGACACGACGTCCGCCACGGCCATGCGCACCGGCGCCTACCGCCTCGGCCAGGGCGAGGCGGAAACGGGGCGCTCGAGCGACGCGCTGCTCACGGCCTACCGCGTCGGCGCCCGCGAGGCGTGGACGCACTTCGCCGAACGCGCCGTCGCGCAGGGCGAGTCGGCCGCGAGCATCGCGAGCCTCGCTGCGGGCACGTTCGCGTTCATCGACGAGTTGTCCGTCGAGAGCCTCGCCGGCCACACCGCGGCCATGACGGCCCGCACCCGTGAGCTCGCGCGCCGACGCGACCAGCTGGCGGCGGCATTCGTCGCGGGCGACCAGCCCGACACGCTCGAGCATCTCGCCGAACGGGCTCACTGGAACCCGCCGCGCACCCTCACGGCGCTGGCACTGACGGGCGACGCCCCGGCGGCCGTCGCGAGCGCCGTCGGTGAGAAGGCCCTGTGGTCGCGCACCCCGGACGGCTCGCCGCTCGTGCTCGTGCCCGACCTCCCACCCGGCAACCGCGCGCGCGTCCTCGCTGCCTGCGCTACGACCACAGCAGCCCTCGGGCCGGCGCTCGCCTGGAGCCGCGCCGCCGAATCGGTGACGCGCGCCCGACGCGCGCTGCGATTCGCCCGGGTGAGTGAACCGGCGGACGCCGACACGCTGCTGCCCGAACTGATCCTCGACGCCGACCCGCTCGTCGCGCAGATGCTGCGCGAGCGCGCCCTGGCGCCGCTCGCCGACGTCTCGGAGGCCAAGCGGGCCGTGCTCGCCGAGACGCTGCTCGCCTGGCTGCTGCACCACGGACGCCGCGAGGAGGTCGCCGAGGCCCTCCACGTCCACCCCCAGACGGTGCGCTACCGCCTGGGCACCCTGCGCGAACACTACGGTGACACGCTCACCGACGCCCGCACCGGCCTGGAGCTGACGCTCGGGCTGATCGCCGACCGATCGAGGAGCCCGCAGTGAACACCCCCGCAACCGACCGTCCGCAACCCGCAGCAGCCCAACCGACGAACGCCGACGACACGAACCCCGACGCCATGACCCTCGACCCGATGATCCATGAACCCACACGGTCGGCTCTGCCTGACGGGCACGGCGAGTCCACTGGGCACGGCGAACATGGTGAGCACCCCGCGGGCGAGGCCCTGGCGGTGGCGATGAAACCCCTGCTGCGCGGGTGGCTGCACCTCGTCCTCGCGCCCCTGTGCCTCATCGGTTGTCTCGTGCTCGCCCTGCTCGCCGACACGACCCCGGCGCGCGTCGGGGCGCTCGTCCTCGGTGCTACGGCGACGATGCTGTTCGGCACGTCGGCGCTGTATCACCGCCGATACTGGAGCCCGCGCGCCGACACGATCCTGCGCCGCCTCGACCACTCGAACATCTACCTCATCATCGCCGGCACGTACACGCCGTTCGCGCTGACACTGCTCGCGGGCCGGCAACGGGTGAGTCTGCTCGTCATCGTGTGGGTCGGCGCGCTGCTCGGCGTCGCTTTCCGCACGTCCTGGGTGCATGCGCCGCGTTGGCTCTACACGCCGATCTACGTCGCGCTCGGCTGGGTCGCGATCTTCTACGCCGGGCCGTTGCACGCCGCGGGCGGCACCCTCGTCATGACGCTCATCGCCGCGGGCGGCATCCTCTACACCCTCGGGGCCGTCGTCTACGGCTTCAAACGCCCTGATCCGTGGCCGCGAGTGTTCGGCTTCCACGAGATCTTCCACGCCTGCACCGTCGCCGCGTTCATCGCCCACTTCATCGCGGCGGCCATCGTCCTCACGCGCTGACGGCGGCCTCCCCGCGTGCCTTGCCCGCCCGGCCGTCGGCGCGGGCCACAGGATCGCCACCGTGGGCCTCGCCTCCGCCACGCGAGCACCGACCAGCGCAAGTCGTCCCGTCAGGCGGTGTCGCCGGCTGCCTGCGCGCCGTCCCCGAGGAGTTGCTCGCTCGCGCGTCGGATGTGCGCGTCGAGCAGATCGGCGGCGCGTGAGCCGTCGCCGTCCGCGAGCGCCGCGGCGATGGCCTCGTGCTCCTCGCGCAACCGCGCGCGCACAGCCGGCCAGTCGTCGACGTGGTTCATGCCGTGACGGATGGGGCTGCGCATGGATTCGCGGATGGCGACGGTGAGGTCGGTGGCGAGCGCGTTGCCCGCGGCCCGCGCGATGGCGACGTGGAAATGGGTGTCGCACGCGTTGAAGACATCGGGCGGCAGGTCGTCGTCACGCATCGCGGTGATCAGGTCGGCGAGGCGCGCATGGTCGGCGTCGGTCGCGTTGCGCGCGGCCAGCCGCGCCGACAGGCCCTCGAGGCTGCAGCGCACGTCGACGACGTCGAGGAGGCTGAACTGCGCGAGCGCCACGTGCATGCGCAAGAACCGGTTGAGCGCCTCCGTCGGCACGGCCGTGATGACGGTGCCGCCGGCCGCACCGGCTCCGACGCGCGAGTCGACGACCCCGATGGCGTGCAAGGCGCGCACGCCCTCACGCACCACGGCACGGCTGACGGCGAGTTGCGCGGCGAGGTCACGCTCGGCGGGCAGCACGTCGCCGACACGCAGACGGCCCGAGACGATGCCGTCCTCGACCCACTGCACGACACCCTCGTAGGCACGCCCCGATCGTGACGCGACCGGGTTGGCACCCTGCGCGCCAGCCGGAGTCTCGACCTGGACGGGCGTCGCGTCCGGCGCGGGGGCCGGTTCCGACGCCGGCTGCCCCGGGTTCGACAGACCGGATTCCTCGGCTGCGGGCGGCGGGCCCGGTTCGGGCGAGGCGGGCGCGCAGGGGTGGGTCATGGGCGGCATGCTACGCGGCCTCGACTTCTTGACCGTCGGGGGTCATGCTTCTAGAGTGAGATGCAGCACATTGGTCAGACCATTAAGGATGCCGTCGTGACGATCGCCCCCACCCGCCCACGCGTCGCGATCTTCGCGACCTGCTTCAACGACACGATGTTTCCCAAGGCGCCGATCGCGACGGTGAAGCTCCTACGCCGCCTCGGGGTCGACGTCGAGTTCCCCACCGAGCAGACCTGCTGCGGCCAGATGTTCACCAACACCGGGTACGCGAACGACGCTAAGGGCCTCGTGCGCGGGTTCGTCGACACGTTCGACGCGTTCGACTACGTCGTCGCCCCCTCCGGCTCCTGCACCGGATCCGTCCGCGAGCAGCACGAGATGATCGCCGAGCGGGTCGGCGACCAGGGCCTCGCCCGCGAGGTCGACGCGCTCGCCCCGCGGGTGCTCGAACTGTCCGAATTCCTCGTCGACGTGCTCGGCGTCACCGACGTCGGCGCCTACTTCCCGCACCGCATCACCTACCACCCCACCTGCCACAGCTTGCGCATGCTCGGCGTCGGCGACCGTCCGCTGCAGCTGCTGCGCGCGGTCGCCGGTGCCGACCTGCGCGAGTTGCCCGCCGCCGAGCAGTGCTGCGGTTTCGGGGGCACGTTCAGCGTCAAGAACCCCGACGTCTCCGTCGCCATGGGAAACGACAAGGCGCGCCACGTCGTCGAGACGGGCGCGGAGTACGTCGTCGCCGGCGACAACTCGTGCCTCGCCCACATCGGCGGTCTGCTGCACCGCGGACGCACCGGCGTCAAGACCATCCACCTCGCCGAAGTGCTCGCCTCGACCGAACAGGACCCCGCATGAGCTGCCAGCCCCGCACCGCCGCCGACGCGGGTCTGCCCGTCGGCACGACGACCGCGACGTTCGTCGGGATGCCGGCCTTCCCGCACGAGGCGAAGCACGCCCTCGACGACGCCCAACTGCGCGCCAACCTGCGTCACGCGACCGGCACGATCCGCGCCAAGCGCGCCGAGGTCGTCGGCGAGGTCGACGACTGGCAGCAACTGCGCACGCGCGGCGCCGCCGTCAAGGACGACGTGCTCGCCGACCTCGACACGCTGCTCGTCACGCTCGAGGAGTCGCTGACGCGCGCCGGCGCGACGGTCCACTGGGCGCGTGACGCCGAGGAGGCCAACCGCATCGTCGTCGACCTCGTCAAGGCGACAGGCACGCAGGAAGTCGTCAAGGTCAAGTCGATGGCGACGCAGGAGATCGAGCTCAACGAGGCCCTCGAAGCCGCGGGCATCGACGCGTGGGAGACCGACCTCGCCGAGCTCATCGTCCAGCTCGGCCACGACCGCCCGTCGCACATCCTCGTGCCCGCGATCCACAAGAACCGCAGCGAGATCCGCGACATCTTCCGCACCGAGATGGGCGAGGTCGGCCGCCCGGCCCCCGAGAACCTGAGCGACGATCCCGCCGCGCTCGCCGACGCTGCCCGTCGTCACCTGCGCGAGAAGTTCCTGCGCGCCAAGGTCGGGATCTCGGGCGCCAACTTCGCCGTCGCGGAGACGGGCACGCTCGCCGTCGTCGAGTCCGAGGGCAACGGACGCATGTGCCTGACGCTGCCGGAGACGCTCATCTCCGTCGTCGGCATCGAGAAGGTGCTGCCGACGTGGGACGACCTCGCCGTCATGCTCGAACTGCTGCCACGTTCGTCGACCGGTGAGCGCATGAATCCCTACACGTCGATGTGGACGGGGTCGAGCGAGGCCGACGGCCCGCAGGACGTCCACGTCGTGCTCGTCGACAACGGCCGCACGCGCGTGTTGTCGGACACCGTCGGGCGCGAGGCGCTGCGCTGCATCCGCTGCTCGGCGTGCCTCAACGTCTGCCCCGTCTACGAACGCGTGGGCGGGCACGCCTACACGAGCGTCTACCCCGGACCGATCGGCGCCATCCTCACCCCGCAGATGCGCGGCCTCGACTCCGATCGCGACAAGGCGCTGCCCTTCGCGTCGTCACTGTGCGGCGCGTGCAGCGAGGTGTGCCCCGTCAAGATCGACTTTCCGAAGATCCTCGTCGAACTGCGCACGCAGGTCGTCGAGAAGAAGCGCGCCGCCTCGCGCGTCCCGAGCTTCGAGCGCACCGCCATCGCGGGCGCCGAATGGGCGCTCGCCTCCGGCAAGCGCATGGGGCGTCTGCAGACGCTCGCGACGGTGGCCGGCAAGGTCTTCAAGCGTGAGGACGTCTCCTACCTCGGCGCGATTCCCGGGCCCCTCGCGCCGTGGAGCGCAGCGCGTGACATCCCCGCTCCCCCGACCGAGACGTTCCGCGAGTGGTTCGCGCGCACCGACGGCGGCCGGCTCGACGAGAGCGGCCAGGCCGCAGCGGGGTCGCGTCCGAACCGCGCCGGAGTCGACGTCGAGGGCCACTACGGCACGAGCGCCCGCGACGCCGGGCTCCCCCACCCCACCAGCGACAGCGAGGACGAGGCATGAGCAGCGCACGCGAGGAGATCCTGCAGCGCATCCGGACGGCCAACGCGAACGCCGGGGTGACGAGCACGTCGTCGCAGCGGGCCGATTCGGCGACGACGCAGCGGGATTCGTCGTCGGGCAGCGCCGGCGCCCAGGCGACGTCACTTGATGCGGACGGTTCGCGCGCTGCGGCCGACGCCACCCCCGCGGCGGGGTCGCCCGACCTCGTCGACCTGTTCGTCGAGCGCACCGAGGACTACAAGGCGGTCGTCGAACGTGCCTCGGCAGCTGACGCCGGCGCGCGTGTCGCCGCGGCGCTCGAGGGCGCGAACGGCGTCCTGCTGCCGGCCGGGCTGCCCGAGGCAGTCGTCGGCGCGGTCGATGCGTCGATGGCGCGCGAAGACCCGGGCACGCCCGACGGTCTCGACGCCATCGAGGCGGTCGTCACGACGTGTGCCGCGGCCATCGCCGAGACGGGCACGATCGTCCTCGATCACACTGCGGGGCAGGGGCGTCGTGCGCTGACGCTCGTGCCCGATCTGCACGTCTGTCTCGTGCGGGCCGACCAGATCCACGCGGACGTGCCGGCCGCCGTCGGCGCCCTGCGCGCGAGCGTCGAGGCGGGGCATCCGCTGACGTGGATCTCCGGTCCGAGCGCGACGAGCGACATCGAGCTCGATCGCGTCGAAGGGGTGCACGGCCCGCGGCGCCTGCACGTCATCGTCACGACTGACTGACCTCGACGGACGACGCCGCGTCTCGGGTGGAATCACCACTCGCGGCGTGGCTTTCGCGCGTCATGCGGCGTTTCGTTCGGACGTGGCGCACGCCTTCGAGCAGCGACGCGACCGCCATCGCGAGCCCCATGCCGGTGAGGATGCCCGCGAGGTGGTTGTCGCCGAACGCACGGCCGCCGATGTAGCCGATGAGGCAACCGTGCAGGGCCCACAGCAGCGTCGCGAGCAGGTCGTACGGCGTGAACTGCCGCAGGAGCGGGTAGCGTGCAGCGCCGAGCGACATCGTGCCGACGCTGCGTCCGCCCGGGATGAAGCGCACGACGAGCAACGCCCACGACCCTCGTTCGTGCAGCACGCGCGAGACCTTCTCGAACGTGCGAGCACGCCGCGAACCGTGCGCCCCGAGCGAGCGCGCACCGACGACCCGGCCGATGCCGTAGGAGAGGTGATCGCCCAGTGCCGCCCCCAGCGTGGCCACGAGCACGACGAGCACGAGCTGCGGCCCGTTCGGATCGGACGCGGCGTACACCCCGGCGAGGATGAGCGGGGCTTCGCTGGGAAAAACAGGCACGAACGCATCGAGCGTGCACAGGCCGAAGAGCGCCGGGTAGATCCACCACGACGTCATGAGGTGTTCGAGCGGCGCGAGCACGGCATCGAGCATTCCAGAACGCTAGCCGCGCGACGTGGCCCCGACCTGACGCCCAGGTGTCCGGCAGGCGACGCCAGCGCGACCGTCCGGGCCTTCGACGTTCACGCGGACGGACGCTGTCGGCGCACCGCCCGGGCGGACCTCAGGCCCAGACGGAGCATCCGAGCTCAGAGCCCGAGGAAGTTTTCCAGGCCCACCGTGAGCCCCGGGGTCGTGACGACGCCGCGCACGCCCGTCAGCACGCCCGGCATGAAGCTCACGCGCTCGAAGCTGTCGTGACGGATCGTCAGGGCCTCACCCTCGGCGCCGAACTGCACCTCCTGGTGCGCGACGCGCCCGCGCATGCGGATCGCGTGCACCGGGATGCCGTCGACGCGGGCGCCGCGCGCGCCGTCGGGGTCGGATTCCGTCGCGTCTGGCACCGGCCCCAGCCCCGCCTGCTCACGTGCCTCGGCGATGGCGCGCGCCGTGTGCGCGGCCGTGCCGGACGGCGCGTCGACCTTGTTCGGGTGGTGGATCTCGACGACCTCGACGCTCTCGTAGAACTTCGCCGCCTCGCGGGCGAACTTCATCATGAGCAGCGCACCGATCGAGAAGTTCGGCGCGATGAGCACACCGACGCCGGGCGCCGCGTCGAGCTGCGCCCGCAGCGTCGCGAGCTTCGCGTCGTCCCACCCCGTCGTGCCGACGACGACGCTGACGCCGCGCTCGATGCACTGCGCGACGTTCGTCGGGGACGAGGCGGGCACCGTCAGCTCGATCGCGACGTCGGCACCCCCGAGGTCGCCCAGGTCGTCCCCGGCGTCGAAGCCACCGACGAACGTCATGTCGTCCGCGGCCTCGACGGCCTTGACCGCCTCGCTGCCCATGCGCCCGGCGGCACCGATGACTGCAACCTTGATCGTCTCGCTCATGGACGCGACCCTATCGACGAAGGTGCGCCACGCGCGTCAGGATCCGAATGCCGAGTGGCTGCCACGTGTCGAGACGCTTCGACTCACCGTCACCCTCGATGCGGATGTCGCTGACGACCCGCGTGTGCGGGTGCTCGAGGTCGCCGTCGCGGATCTCGCCGGTCAGCCAGCGGAAGTCGAGACCGTCGCCCGTCACCTCGACGACTGCGAGGTTGTTGTCGAACCACGGCCCGTGCGTCGTGCGCCAGCGGAACGACGGCGTGCGCACGCTCGTGCGCTCGACGACGGCGCGCAGCGGGAACGCGAGGCCCTTGCCGATCATCGCCTGCAGCGCGCGCACGTGGCGCGGCAGCGGGTTACGGATCGGCGAGCAGACGGCCTGGAAGATGCGCGACGTCAGCTCCTCGCCGCCGTTGACCTCCGACAGGAACGAGTTGTGGATGTCGCCCGACAGGAACGTGATCGTCCTCGGCGCTCGGCCACGCTCACCACGCGCGACCTCGAACAGCATGTCGCTGACCTTGAAGAACGTGTCGCTGAACGCCGCCCAGTGCTCGAGGTCGACGACCTGACGCAGCTTCTCCCCCAAGAACGCCGCCGGACGGCCCCACGTCCCCTCGGCCGCGGCCTCGTCGAGCGCCTCGAGCATGTGCAGGCCCTCGGGCATGAAGAACGGCAGCGAGGTGCCGATGAACAGGTGCTCGACGTCGCCGCGCAACTCGTCATCGAGCCAGCGCAGTTCGTCCGCGTCGAGCATCGCGCGGTGATCGGGACGTAGGTCGCGCGCCGCCCGCGAGTCGACGACGATGAGCTTCGACTCGCCCAGATCACGGGTGTAGGAGAAGCGGTACGTCGTCGGGTCCTCGTCAACCCGCTCGGCAAACGCGTCGACGGCGGCGGTGATGTCGAGCTCGTCGTCCCCGGTGTGCGACGTGATGAGCTGCCACAGCTCGTCATCGGCGAGCGCCTCGGGCGAGAGGTTGCCACCGTGCTGATAGACCCAGTACGACCCGAGTGCGCCGACGATGCGCTCGTGCCACCAGGGCGTCGCGTTCATCTTCTCGTGCCACGTCTGCGACGTGTTCCAGTCGTCACGCACGTCGTGGTCGTCGAAGATCATCGCGCTCGGCAGCGTCGACAGCAGCCACCTCACCGCCGGTTCGCTGTAGGCGAGGCGGTACAGGTGCGCGTACTCGACGTAGTCCTTGAGCTCCTCGCCGGGCGGCGCGTCGAGCCCGCGGCGCGCCTCGATGTACTCCTGCATCGCCTCCGACGTCTCGTCGGCGTAGACCTGGTCGCCGAGCAGCACGACGAGGTCGGGCCACCGCTCGTCGTGAGGGTCGCGGGCGATCTCGTGCGCGACGGCGCGCAGCGAGTCGATGCCGTTCTTGCGGTTGCTCTTCGCATCGTGCGGTTCGCTCGTGCGGCAGCTGCCGAACGCCATCTTCGTGGGGCGTGAGTGCAGCAGCGTCTTGAAGAACGGGTCGGGGAACGGCGAGTCCGCCAGGGGCCACGCCTGTTCGCCGTTCACCTCGACGCGGTAGCCGTACGTCTGCCCCGGCTCGAGACCGTCCAGGATCACGAGGGCGTAGTGATGCCCGTGTGCGCCGAACGTGCGCGCGCTCCAGCGCCCACCGTCGGTGATGACGGCGACCTCCCCGGCGTCGCGGGTCTCGACCCACATCGACGCTTCGCATTCGCTGGTGTAGCGCACCATCGGCCCCAGGACGATCGGCTCGTCGCTGGTCTGCATCACCGTGTCATTCTTGTTCGTCACCATGGTCTGCTCCCCCATCATTCGCTCCCGTCCGCGCTGCTGCGATCCTCGTTCTCGGCGTTCAGGCCCCACATGCCGCTCGGGCGCATCGGGTGGCGAGTCTGCAACCAGTCGTCGTGAGCCCGCACCGCATCCTTCCACCGCACGTCGAGATCCGAGGGCTGATCGGCGAGACCGTCGCCGTCCTTGTCGAAGACGACGTCGATGGATTCGTAGTTCTTGAACCGTTGCATCTGCGCCTGCCCCGCGTACGCCTGCTGGTCGGCGAGCGTCAGGTCGACGTCGTCGGTGAACTGTGTCATGAGGGAACGCGGGTACAGATGCTTGTGCAGCACGACGTTGATCTCGGTGCCGATGACGAACGACAACGACATGAGGTAACTGGCGAGAAGCAGCGTCAGGATGCCGCCATAGGTGCCGTAGGTGCCTGTCGAACGGGCCCCGAAGATGTTCGTGAAGGTCGTGCTGTTCGCGACGAAGAACTGCCAGGCGAAACTGATGAAGAACGCGCCCGGCGCGAGACGCCCCCAGCCCTCGCCGCGCGCGTTCGTCATCTTCATGAGCAGCAGGAAGATGCCCGTGCCGAACACGACGTTGAGCAACCACGCCCAGCTCTGCAACGGCTTCCACAGCGTCGGCAGGATGCCGATGGCGATGAGCGCCGCCCCGAGGAACATGATGATGGCGCCACTGCGCACGCGCATGAGGATCGGGTTCGGGCGGCTGTTGCGCGGCACCGCCCAGCAGTGGTTGCTCGTGTGCTGGATCGCCTGCGCCACGCCGAGGCCACCGTAGAGCGCCACGATCGCGCCGATGACGATGGCCGACACGCTGCCCGTCAGCGACTCGATCGACGCGGAGTGCAGCGACGGCCCGAGCACCGGGATCTGCGCGAGCACCGAGTCGAGGATCTGCTGACGCAACCGGTCGTCACCGTCGATGACGAAGCCGAGAACCGACTGCAGCAACAGCAGGAGCGGAAAGATCGACAGGAACCCGTAGTACGTGATCAGCGCCGCGAGGTAGGCGCCCTGGTCGTCGACGAACTTGTAGATGACACCGATCGGGTAGCCCAGCGCCGGATGTCGACGCTGGAACCCGTCGGCACGCTCCACTGAGTTCACCTGCGCATCATCCCATGCGCCCCACACGGGTGAGATGACGAACCCGCCCCCGAGCCGCGGGTCGCGGATCGGGGGCGGGTTCGTCGGACGGAGCAGCTCACCTCAACGGTGGGCGCGCTCCCTCACGTGAGCGGCTCAGGCGTCCTCGGACGTCGCGGATGCCGCCTGGTCGTCGTCACCGGCGTCGACGAGCTGGTCGGACGCGGCGTCACCGCGGCCCTCGGCAGCGTCGTTGCCGCGGCCACGGCCACGGCCGCCACGACGACGCTGACGCGGCTTGCGCTCGCCGTCCTCATCGCTCGCGTGACCGGAGTCCATGTGGCCCGCAGCGTCGGCGATCTTCGCGGCGGCGTCAGCGCTGTCGGCGTCGACGTCGGCCGGAGCGGCCGGCGTCGTCTCGTTCGGCGCCTCGGGCGCGTCGTCGGCCTTGGCCTCCTCGACGACACCGAGCGACAGCTTGCCGCGCGGGTCGATCTCCTTGAGCTCGACCTGGACCTTCCGGCCGATCTTGAGGACGTCCTCGACGGCGTCGATGCGCTTGCCGCCGATGAGCTTGCGCACCTCGGAGATGTGCAGCAGGCCGTCCTTGCCCGGCAGGAGCGAGACGAACGCGCCGAACGTCGTCGTCTTGACGACGGTGCCGAGGAAGCGCTCGCCGACCTCCGGCATCTGCGGGTTCGCGATGGCGTTGACGGCGTTGCGCGCAGCCTCGGCGCTCGGGCCGTCCGTCGCACCGATGTAGACCGTGCCGTCGTCCTCGATCGACAGGTCGGCGCCGGTGTCCTCCTGGATCTGGTTGATCATCTTGCCCTTCGGGCCGATGACCTCACCGATCTTGTCGACGGGGATCTTGACGGCGAGCACGCGCGGAGCGAACGGCGACATCTCGTCGGGAGCGTCGATTGCCTCGTTCATGACGTCGAGGATGTGCAGACGCGCGTCGCGGGCCTGCGTCAGCGCGCCGGCGAGCACCTGCGCGGGGATGCCGTCGAGCTTCGTGTCGAGCTGGATGGCCGTGACGAACTCGCGCGTACCGGCGACCTTGAAGTCCATGTCGCCGAACGCGTCCTCGGCGCCGAGGATGTCGGTGAGCGCGGCGTACTGCGTCTCACCGTCGATCTCGGCGGAGACGAGACCCATCGCGATACCGGCGACGGGCGCGCGCAGCGGCACACCGGCGTTGAGCAGCGACAGCGTCGAGGCGCAGACCGAACCCATCGACGTCGAACCGTTCGAGCCGAGTGCCTCGGAGACCTGACGGATGGCGTACGGGAACTCCTCACGCGTCGGCAGCACCGGCATGAGCGCACGCTCGGCGAGCGCGCCGTGGCCGATCTCGCGACGCTTCGGCGAACCGACGCGACCCGTCTCACCCGTCGAGAACGGCGGGAAGTTGTAGTGGTGCATGTAACGCTTGCGCGTTCTCGGCGACAGCGAGTCGATCTGCTGCTCCATGCGCAGCATGTTGAGCGTCGTGACGCCCATGATCTGCGTCTCGCCGCGCTCGAAGATCGCGGAACCGTGCACGCGCGGCAGCACCTCGACCTCGGCCGAGAGCGCGCGGATGTCGGCGAGGCCACGGCCGTCGATGCGGACCTTGTCGCGCAGGATGCGCTCGCGCACGAGCTGCTTCTGCAGCGAGCGGAACGCGGCGGAGACCTCGGACTCGCGGCCCTCGAACGGCTTGCCCTCGCCGGCCAGCTCGGCCTTGAGCGCGTCCTTGATCTCGTCGAGCTTGCTCTCGCGCTCGGCCTTGCCCGCGATCGTCATCGCGGCGGCCGTCTGGTCGGTGCCGTCCTTCGCGACGGCCTCGTACACGTCGTCCTGGTAGTCGAGGAAGACCGGGAAGTCCTGGACCTCCTTGGCCGCCTGCTTCGCGAGCTCCATCTGGGCCTCGCACAGGACGCGGATGAACTTCTTCGCGGCCTCGAGGCCCTCGGCGACGACCTCTTCGGTCGGGGCCTGTGTGCCGTTCTTCACGAGGTTCCACGTCGACTCCGTCGACTCCGCCTCGACCATCATGATGGCGACATCATCACCCACGATGCGGCCGGCGACGACCATGTCGAACGCCGAGCGCTCGATGTCGGAGAAGTTCGGGAAGGCGACCCACTGGCCGTCGATGAGGGAGACGCGGACGCCACCGATCGGGCCCGTGAACGGCAGACCGGAGATCTGCGTCGACGCGGACGCACCGTTGATCGCGAGGACGTCGTACTGCACGTCCGGGTTCTGCGCGAGCACGGTGATGACGACCTGGACCTCGTTGCGCAGACCCTTCTTGAAGGCCGGGCGCAGCGGGCGGTCGATGAGACGGCAGGTGAGGATGGCGTCCGTCGAGGGGCGACCCTCGCGGCGGAAGAACGAGCCGGGGATCTTGCCGGCGGCGTAGCTGCGCTCCTCGACATCGACCGTCAGCGGGAAGAAGTCGAAGTGCTCCTTCGGCTGCTTGCTGGCCGTCGTCGTCGACAGCAGGCACGTGTCGTCGTCGAGGTACGCCATGACGGCGCCATTGGCCTGCTTGGCCAGGCGGCCCGTCTCGAAGCGGACGGTGCGGGTGCCGAACGAGCCGTTGTCGATGACGGCTTCGGCGAACTGGATCTCGGGACCCTCCATGTGGGGCCTCCTTCTTGTTTCATCTTCGTCTCGGGACGCGCATCGTCGTTGTGCGCGGCCCGTTTCTTGCTGCTTCGAGGCGACGCGGCGCGTGCCTCGAAAACACCGAGAGGCGGCCACCCTTTCAGGGATGACCGCCACTCGGCGTCAGATCATGGTGATCAATGCGATCAACGGCGCAGGCCGAGACGCTTGATCAGCGAGCGGTAACGCTCGATGTCGACCGACTCGAGGTAACGCAGCATGCGCTTGCGCTGACCGACGAGCAGGAGCAGACCACGACGGCTGTGGTGGTCGTGCTTGTGCGTGCGCGAGTGCTCCGTCAGGTCCTTGATGCGCTGCGTCAGCAGGGCGATCTGAACCTCGGGCGAGCCGGTGTCGCCTTCGGACGTGCCGTACTCGGCGATGATCTTCTTCTTCGTTTCAACGTCCAGGGGCATACCTGACTCCTTTGAACTCTCGCTGCGCGGTGCTCCCAGGCCTGTTCACTGGGGCGCTCTCGATCCGCGGCCGGTCTACGGCTTCGTTCAGGCTATCAGCGGCAGGAGGTGGCGGCCTAATCGACGAACTCGCCCCGGGCCTCGAACGCGGCCCGGCGCGACGCGCGTCGCAGCGCCGTCATCACGGGCCGGCCGACGGCCAGGACGAGGGCGACGTTCGTGATGACGCGCCCCAGATCCCAGCCCAGCGACGTGGCGAGGCTGAACGCGACGAAGTGCGCGAGGTTTGTCGCAAGCTGCGCCCCGGGACGGGGCTGATGCCGGGGTCGCCGGTCGTCGAGAACGGCCAGAACGACATGTTGAGGACGAAGCCGTACGCGAGTGACGCGAACGCCGTGTAGCCGCACAGCAGCGCGAGCTCGGCGGGCCAGCGCAGCCCGCGCCGCCACGGCAACAGGCCGGCACCGAGCGCGACCCAGCTCGCACCGAGCATCTGGTAAGGCAGCCACGGGCCGATGCCGGCCGTCAGGATCGCCGAGGCGAACATGCTCGTCGCGCCGAGCGCGAAACCGAACCCCGCGCCCGCCTCAGGCGCCCCGACGTGCGATGGCATCCCACACAGCGCGCCCGATGGGTGCCGCCACGCGTCCGCCCTCGCCGCCCTGGTCGACGCGCACGACGACGACGTAGCGGTGCCCCGCGACTGGCTCGGGCATGTAAGAGGCGAACCACGCGGTCGCCTGCTTGCCGTACACCTCGGCGGTGCCGGTCTTGCCGCTGATCGGGAAGCGGGCGAGGTCGAACCCGGCGAAGGCGTCCGACGCCGTCCCCGAGCGCAGGACGCGGGCGAGACCGTCGCGCTCGACGGCCAGCATCGCGGGGTCGAGGTGCAGGCTCGTGGTCTCCGTCTGCGCGGACGTCGCGTTGGGCACGAGCGTCGGCGTCACGCGTGTGCCGCCCGTCGCCACCGCGGCGTACGTCGCCGCCATCTGCAGTGGCGTTGCGCTGACGTCGCCTTGACCGATCGCGAGGTTGACCGCGTCACCGGCGTGCAGCACGTACCCGCTCGTGCAGTTCTCCTGCGCCACCTGCTTCAGGTAAGCCGCCCGCGCCTTGTCCGTGACCTCGGGGTAGCCGCGCTTCGCGCGCTCGCAGCTCCGGGCGCGCGTCGCCTCCCAGTCGCGTCGCTTCTGCGCCCGGTCGGTGACGGCGCCGCTCGCCTCGCCGGGCAGGTCGACGCCGGTGCGGGCACCGAAGCCGAACGTGCGGGCGGCTGCGGCGAACGCGTCGGGTGCGTCGACGGAGGCTTTCGCCCCGCCTGCGTCGAGCCAGCTGCGGTAGGCCCAGCGGTAGAAGACGGTGTCGCAGGAAACCTCGAGGGCCGTCGGGATGTCGATGCGACCGTGCGCCTCCGACTCGAAGTTGGTGAACGTGCGGTTGCCGATGCGCAGCGAACTCGGGCAGTCGTACGTCCCCTTCGGGTCGACACCAGCCGCGGCCGCCCCGAACAGCGACACCGCCTTGAACGTCGACGCCGGCGGCCCTGCCACCGTCACCGCACGGTTCGAGAGCGGGTCGGAGCCGCCGCGCGTCAACGTGTCCCACTCGGCCTGGGTGATGCCGCCGTTCCAGACGCTCGGGTCGTAGGTGGGCTGGTTCGTCAGCGCCGCCACCTGACCCGAATCGGCATCCATGACGACGACGGAACCCGAATCGGCCTTCGACCCGCCCTTACGGGCCGCGGCGATCCCCTTCGTGAGCGCGTCGGCCGCGGACTTCTGCAGCCCGGGGTCGAGGCTCGTGCGCACATCGGCGCCGTTCGTCGGCGCCTCGTCCGCCACGACGCGCTCGGCCTCCCCCGTCGGCGTGATGCTCACGACGCGGCGTCCGTCGCGGCCGCGCAGTTGCGTGTCGTACTGCTGCTCCAGGCCCGCGCGCCCGAGCAGCGCCGTCGTCGCGGGAGCTTCGCGGCCGGCCTCGCGCGCGGCGGTGACGTCGTCCGCCGTCGTCGTCGTGAGATAGCCGAGCACCTGCGCGAGCGAGCTGCCGCTCGGGCCGTACGTGCGTGTGGGGCGGGTCGTCGCCGCGACGCCCGGGTAGCGCTCCGGCTGTTCGAGGATGCCGCTGACGGCCTCCGTCGGGACGTCCGAGGCGATCGGCACGGGCTCGAACGGCTGACCGGAGAAACACACCGGTGCCGGCGCGGCGCCTTTCGTGCCGCAGGTCGCGGTGCGCCGTTCGAGGTCGGCGACGGGGCGGTCGATGGCGTGCGCGACGCGGCTCAGGATGCGATGCGCGTTCTCCGGACGGCGCAGTTGGTCGGGCGTGATCGTCAGCGTCGTCGTGGAGCCGTTGCCGACGAGCACACTGCCGTCCGCGGCAAGGATGCGTCCGCGCACGGCGGGGACGACGACGGCCCGCGTCGTCATCGCATCGGCGGCCGCGCGGCTCGCCCGAGCGTCGACGAGCTGCAGTTGGGCCAGGCGTCCGACGAGCACGATCGCGGCGACGAACGTCAGGACGAGGTAGATCGCGAGGCGCCGTTGGGCCGCCGAGGTGCCACCCGTACCTCGCCGAGAACCGATGCGTTCCGGCAGGAGAAACGGCCCCAGCGTGGCGCGTCGGCCACCCGCGGCACGCGAACCGGTTCGTGGCCGGCTGGCCTGACGGCGGCGCCCGGGCTCGGCATGGCCACGAGAGGCACGTCGCTCCGGCCTCGAGCCGACGCGACGACGGAGCCGCGCGAGCCGCCTCATGCCCGGCCTCGCGCTCGTTCACGCGCAGCCCAGCGGTTCCAGCGCCCGACGACGGCGAGGCCGATGACGCCGCCGACTACCACACGCACGAGCAGCGGCAGGACGGCGACGCCGACGCGTCCGCTCTGGGCCGCGGCGAGCGCGACGAGCGTCAGGTCGTGCACGAGGACGGCGACAGCGGCTAGCGCCGCAGCCGACCAGGCACTCACCGTCGCGGCCACCCGCAGGCGTCGCAGGACGAGCACGGTCGCGATGATCGCCGCCGCATGCGCGACGATGTCGACGCCGCCGGGCGGCAGCACGACGGAGAGCACGAGCCCGGCGAGCAGCCAGCCGAGCGCGGCGAGCGCCCCCGCGTCGAGCACGACACTCACCGCGAGCGGCGCGCCCAGCCACGCCACCCATTGGCCCAGGTGCGGGGGCAGCAGGACGGCGACGACGCCCGCGCCGAGCGTCCACAGAGCCCGCGTCGCGGCGAGCGCGGACGGGCGCGCGAGGATCGTCGCGGGCTCGCGCAGCGGTTCGGGCGCGAAGAGGACGCGCTGTTCGGCGCTCGTCATCGCGACGCCCGCGGGCGCAGCACGCCGACGACGTCGAGGCTGCTGAGGTCGACGGCGGGGCGGACGGTGGCGCTGCGCTCCAGGCGGCCACGGTCGGGGTCGATCGAGGTGACCGTCCCGATGCGCAACCCCGCCGGGTACGGCCGGCCCTGGGGGCTGCCGGCGGTGACGACGCGGGCTCCCTTCGTCGCCGAACCGCCCGCCGCGAGAACGAGACTGACGGATCCCTCGGCGCGCGCGGCCACCCCGTCGGGCGCCGCTCCGCTGACGCGGGCCAGCGTGCCGCCCGGTTCGAGGCGCGCTCCGACGACGCTCGCCGGGTCAGTGATGAGCGTGACCGTCGCGGCGTGCTCGTCGACCGCCGTGACCCGTCCGACGAGCCCGCCGGCCGCGACGACGGCCTGCGCCGTCTCGAGCCCGGCGTCCCGGCCCGCGTCGATCTGGACGCGCCGGGCGTCACCGGCCGCCGTCGCGGGCGTGAACGCGACGACGCGCGCTGTCACGACGTCGCGTCCTGACGCGGCGAACGAGCGCGACAGCTTCGAAGCCTCGTCGACGACGTGGTCGGCGTCGCTGACGGCGGCGGCCCGCGCCTCGGCGCGGATGCGCGCTTCCTTCGCCTCGCGCAACGCGTCGTCGCGGGGGGTCACCCAGCCGGCGATCGCACCGAGCGCACCCGAGGTCAAGTGCTGACCCCGTGCGCGCAGCGCGGGTGAGGCGGTGAGCGCGAGCAGCAGGACGGCGAGCACGGCCACCGCGACGAGTCGGCCGCGGCGGTGCGGGTCGCGTCGCGGCGGGGCAGCACCGAATTCACCCGACGACCGCCGAACCGATCGCCCCCCGCGCCCGGATCTCGCCGTCGGTGACGACGTCGACCTTGTTCGCGCCCGGCGCGGGTTCTTCACCGCGTCACGGGCATGAGCAGCCCACGCATGAGGTCGTAGTTCTCGACGCACGCACCGGCGCCGAGGACGACGGCGTTCGCCGGGTCGGCGGCGACGCGGACGGGAACGGCGAGTTCGTGGTGCAGGCGCACGTCGAGCCCGCGCAGCTGCGCTCCCCCGCCGGTCAGGACGATGCCGGTGTCGAGGATGTCGCCGGCCAGCTCCGGCGGGCATGCGTCGAGGGTGGCGCGGACGGTGTCGCAGATCGCGAGCAGGGTCGGTTCCAGCGCGCGCCGGATCTCGACGCTCGTCACGGTGACGCTGCGCGGCAGCCCACCGATGAGGTCGCGTCCGCGCACCTCGCACGTCAGTTCCTCGGTGAGCGGGAAGGCGCTGCCGACGTCGAGCTTGATGCGTTCGGCGGTGCGTTCGCCGAGCAGCAGCGCGTATTCGTTCTTCAGGTGGGCTGCGATCGCGTCGTCGAGTTCGTGGCCGCCGAGGCGGACGGAGCGTGAGCGCACGACCCCGCCGAGGCTCGTGACGGCGACGTCGCTCGTGCCGCCGCCGATGTCGACGACCATCGACGCCTGCGTGGCCTGCACGTTGAGCCCGGCGCCGACTGCGGCGGCGACGGCTTCTTCGATGACGTCGACGTGGCGCGCGCCGGCGCGCATCGCGGCGTCCTCGAGGGCGCGGCGTTCGACGCCGGTCACCTCCGAGGGGACGCAGACGACGACGCGTGGGCGGATGAGGCGGGAGGGTCGCGAGCGGGCGATGAAGTAGCGCAGCATGCGCTCGGCGGCGTCGGCGTCGCTGATGACGCCGCCGACGAGGGGGCGGACGACGGAGACGCGCCCGGGGGCTCGTCCGAGCATCTCCTTGGCGTCGTGGCCGGCGGCGAGCAGGTCGCCGGTCGCCGCGTCGAGTGCGACGACGCTGGGTTCGTCGACGACGATGCCCTGCCCGCTCTCGTAGACGAGCGTGTGCGCGGTCCCGAGGTCGATCGCGAGATCACGCGAGGGGGTCTTCAGTCGTCCGAGCACCGGGTGAGTATTTCAAAGTTGTCTGGGTGCCGCCGTTCGCCGAGCAAGGGGCGGACGCAAATTCGCTGGCCGGGCGCCGCGCCGCGCCGGCACGGCACGATGACCGTGGCGCCGCCTGCGCCCAGCTCACGCCCGGCCTCAGCCCGGATGCGTCGGAGCGAAGGGAAGCGGATTCTCAGGCGGATCATCTCCCGCAGCATGCGCCTGACGCGTCGTGCGGCTGGGGCGTTCTCGACGCGCGAAAGCGATTGACATGACCCGAGATGCCGATTTCAAGAAGTTCGTGCGCGCCCGGATGGCCGCGTCTGACGCGACCTACCTGCAGGCACGCACCGAACTGACGCGGACGCAGCCTGCGATCGAACAGCCTCCGACCGACCGGGCGGCGTCCCCCATCCCGAACGGCGCGCCAAGCCCTCTCGCCCAGGACCCCATCATCCCGACGGCTCTGGGGAAGTCGGCTCGTCAGTTCTTCGACGACAGCCGCCTGCGCACCATCCCCACGAAGCGAACGAAGCGCATGGCCGTGCTCCTCGTCTCGTCACGCGTTTCGAACCGCGTCGAGCGTACCCGGAGGCCGAGGTGTCGCGGATGCTGGCTGAGGTCCACGAGGACCCTGCGTATCCGCGCTGCGAGCTCGTCAACGTCGGTTGTCTCCGGCGCGAAGCGGGTGAGTACACGTTGGCACCTGCGCCACCGGCCCGCGACACGCGGTGGGCCAGGAGTTTCCCCGCGAGGAGGCCGACGTGTTCGCGGCGCTGTGGCAGCGCACGCCGCAGCGGTGACGCCCGGCGTGGCGCTTCGTCGTGGCACTTCGACGGGGCGCGTGACGCGGCGGTCGTCTTGAGGCGTCCCCGTCCCGACGCGACGCACTGCGGTGCAGCTCGGCCCACTGTCGCTCGTCCCGGTGCCGTGGCGGGTTGGCCGACGGTGACCGTACGATGGGGGCATGACCCCGGACGCTGCTCGCGCGCTGCTGGTCGAGAAACGTCGGGAGACGGTGGCTCGCCTGCGGGGGTTGGATGAGAGTTGGGCCGACATCGTCGAGTCGGCGCGCGATGCGAACATCGACGACGAGCACGACCCGGAGGGTTCGACGGTCGCCGTCGCCCGGGCCCAGGTCTCGTCGCTGGCTGACGAGGGACGTGGCCGACTCGCTGCGATCGACGCTGCGCTCGCACGCGTCGACGTGGGAACGTTCGGTGTGTGCGAACGCTGCGGCGCGACGATTCCGGACGCTCGTCTCGAGGCTCGCCCGACAGCCACCCGCTGCGTTACGTGCGCGGCAGCGCGCTGAGCCCCACCCCCTGCCGTCCGGGTGAGCCCGATGTGCAGTCAACGCCTCACCGCACACCGATCCTCGCTCGGTGGCATGCGCATCCGATCAGCGCCTCACCGGAACCGACCCTCGATCCACGCGAACGCGGGCCCGGGATGACGGACGCCGCCCCGGCCGGACACCGAGCGTGCGAGGTGAGCGGTCGAGGCGGCGTCCGTCATCCCGCCCGAAGCTGTGTCGCACCGAGCGAGCGACAGGTGTGGGCGAGCCTGCGAGCCCACACCTGTCGCTCACCGGAAGACACAGCGAGGGAAGGTCAGAACCAGATCGCGATCTCGCGTTCGGCGGATTCGGTGGAGTCGGAACCGTGGACGATGTTCTGCTGCACCTTGAGGCCCCAGTCGCGGCCGAGGTCGCCGCGGATGGATCCGGGGGCCGCTTCGGTGGGGTTGGTGGCGCCGGCGAGGGAGCGGAAGCCCTTGATGCAGTCGTTGCCTTCGATGACCGCGACGACGATGGGGCCGGAGCTCATGAATTCGACGAGCGGTTCGTAGAAGGGCTTGCCTTCGTGTTCGGCGTAGTGCGCAGCGAGCTGGTCGCGCGTCGCCTCCGTCACCTGCAGCTTGGCGATCGTGTAGCCCTTCGCTTCGATGCGGCGCAGCACCTCGCCGGTGAGGCCGCGGCGGTAGCCGTCGGGCTTGATGATGACGAGGGAGCGTTCGAGCTGTGCGGTCATGGTGTCCTCCAGGCAGAGAGTGCGGATCTGCCCCCAACCTATCGAAGGTCGGGGGCAGATCATGAATGCCGTTCGTCGCGGCGGGCGCGTGGATCGCTCAGTTGACGGCGGCGTCGATCGTGCCGGTCGCGAGCAGCCCGAAGACGACGAGTGCGAGCGCGATGCGGTAGATGACGAACGGGCGGAAGTTGTGCGTCGAGATGTATCGCATGAACCAGGAGATGACGGCGTAGCCGACACCGAACGCGAGCAGTGTCGCGATGGCGATCATGCCCCAACTGCCGGAGTCGTGATCCTTGCCCTTGCTGATGACGTCCATGAGTTCGAGCAGGCCGGACGACAGCACCGCCGGGATGGCGAGCAGGAACGAGTAGCGAGCCGCGGCGGGTCGGGAGTAGCCCATGAACAGACCACCGGCGACGGTGCCGCCCGAGCGCGAGACGCCGGGGATGAGGGCGAGTGCCTGGAAGAAGCCGTACTTGACGCCGTCGGCCCACGTCAGCTCGTCCAGGCCCTTCTCGTGATGGCCTTCCTCGACGCGCTTGTCGGAGACGACATCGGCCAGCATGATGACGAGCGCGAAGACGAGCAGCATCGTCGCGGTGATCCACAGGTTGCGCAGCGTGCCCTCGATCGCGCTCTTGAACAGGATGCCGAGGATGCCGATCGGCAGGGTGCCGATGATGACGAGCCAGCCCATCCGCGCGTCGGGGTCGTCCTTCGCGACGTGGCCGCGCAGCGAGCCGAACCACGCCTTGATGATGCGGACGATGTCCTTCCAGAAGTACACGAGGACGGCCGTCTCCGTGCCGAGCTGGTTGATGGCGGTGAACGCGGCGCCGCCGCCGTCGTTGTCGAAGAACACGCGACCGACGAGCAGTTGGTGCGCCGACGACGAGATCGGCAGGAACTCGGTGAGCCCTTGCACGATGCCGAGGACGACGGCCTCGAGCCAGTTCATGAATACTCCCTCATGAAGTTACGGGTGAGCTCGTCCATCTTGTCGCCCTGTACGAGCGCGGTGATCCACAGCGAGAGGAAGATGAGGCCGACGACGAGCATGGACGGGACGATGAACGCGGTGAGCAGCGTCGCTGCCTGCAGCACCCATCCCAACGGAATGCCGAGCGGTTTGCGCATCGACGCGCTGGAATACAGGCAGAGCACAGCCAGCGCAATGCCGACCCAGAGCAACGTCGTCGCGTTGCCGCCACCGTCGGGGTGCCGGGAGTGGTCGAGGCCCCACGCGACGAGCGCGAAGAAGAACAGGACGAACGCCTGGCAGCCGATGACGGCGCCCGCGAGCTGTCGCGTCTTTTTCTCGCCGACGCCGGTGAAGCGGAGGCGACGGATCCATTCGGCGATCATGACGACGTCACCCCCAGCAGCATGCGCACGTCCGCGGCCGTGACGACGGAGCCCGTCGCGAGGACGCCACCTCCGACGCCTTCGTCGTCGGCGAGGGCCGCCGCGCGGTCGAGGGCGTCCGGCAGGCTGTCGACGACGGTGACGCGATCGTCGCCGTACAGTTCGGCGGCGAGCTGGCCGAGTTCGCGCGGATCCATCGAGCGCGGCGACGTGTTGCGCGTGACGACGACGTGGTCGAGCGTCGGTTCGAGCGCGAGCAGCAGCTCTTCGGCGTCCTTGTCGGCGAGCACGGCGACGAGCCCGACGAGGCGGTTGAACTGGAAGGAATCCGCGAGCGCCTCACGCAGTGCCTGCGCGCCGGCCGGGTTGTGCGCGGCGTCGACGAGGACTGTCGGCGAGCGCCGCACGACCTCGAGTCGCCCGGGCGAGGTGACGGCGTCGAGCGCGGCGCGCAGCACGCCGTCGTCGATCTTAGTCTCTCCTCCCCCGAGGAACGCCTCGACGGCGGCGATCGCCGTCGCGGCGTTGTGTGCCTGGTGCGCGCCGAACAGGGGCAGGAAGAGGTCGTCGTACTCGCCGGCGAGGCCCTTGACGGAGATCATCTGCCCGCCGACGGCCGCCTCGCGCGCGGTGACGGCGTACGCGTCGCCCTCGCGCAGCATCGTCGCGTCGACCTCGAGGCACTGTTCGCGCAGGATCTCGTCGACCTCCGGCACCTGCGCGGCGACGACGGCGAACGCGCCGGGCTTGATGATGCCCTTCTTCTCGTGCGCGATGTCCTCGACCGTGTCACCGAGCAGCCGCTGGTGATCGAGCGCCACGGGCGTGACGACGCTGACGACGCCGTCGGCGACGTTCGTCGCGTCCCACGCGCCGCCGAGGCCGACCTCGACGATTGCGACGTCGACGGGCGCGTCCGCGAACACGGCGTAGGCGAGGACGACGATGACCTCGAAGTACGTCATCCGCACGCCGCCGTTGCTCGTGCTCTCGTGGTCGACGATCGCGATGAACGGTTCGATGTCGTCCCACACGCGCACGAGTCGTTCGACGTCGACGGGTTCGCCGTCGAGGCTGATGCGCTCACGGAAGTCGTGCAGGTGCGGTGAGGTGAACCGCCCTGTCTTCAAACCGTGTTCGCGCACGAGCCGCTCGAGGATGCGGGTCGTCGACGTCTTGCCGTTCGTGCCCGTGAGGTGGATCATCGGGAAGCTCGTCTGCGGGTCGCCGAGCAGTTCCATCGCGCGACGCACACGTTCGAGGGACGGTTCGGGGTTGTTCTCCGGGGTGCGCGCGAGGATCTCGTCCTCGATCTCGCGCGCCCGCAGCCGCAGCGCTGCAGCTTCCTCGGCCTCGCGAGCGGCGGCCCGGGGGTCGCCGCTGCGCTGGGCCTTCTTGCTCACGAGGTTGTCGCCGACGATGCCCGTCGTCAGGGCGCGCTCCGTGGGGTCGGCGGCGTCGCCCGTCTCAGCGCCCGGGCCGGCCGAGCCGTCACCGATGACGTGCTCGGCGACGTACTCGTCGAGATCCATCTCCTCGTTCGCGTGTCCGAACGATTCGCCCTGGATGCCGAATGTCGCGTACCCGTCGCGGGGGCTCTCACCCTCGACGAGGTGTTCGTTGACGTCGGCGCCGTCCAATCCGTCGCCGTCGTAGTCGTTCTCGTCGCGCGGACGCTGGTCGCTCATTTGTTCTCCACCTTCTTCACGACGATACGCACCTGCTGCTTGTCGCCGACCTCGACGCTCGTGCCGACGCCGTCGGGCAGCTGGTGCGCCGCGCCCGCCGAACCGAACTGCACCGCGAGCGTCTCACGCATGATGAGGTCCTGGTGCGCGACGGTCGCCGCCCACACCTCGTCGTCACCGGTGATGGTGAGCGAGATACGGTCGGAGATGTCGAGACCGGCGTCGCGCCGGGCCTGCTGAACGGCGCGCACGATGTCGCGCGCGAGGCCCTCGGCGGCGAGCTCCGGCGTCACCTGCGTGTTGAGGACGACGAAGCCACCACCGGGCAGCATCCCGGCGGCTGTGTCGGCGCCGGCCTTCTCGGTGTCGACGACCATGTCGAGCGTGTACTCGCCTTCCTCGAGCGCGAGCCCACCGGCGGTGACGACGCCGTCGGCGCCCAGCGACCAGTCACCGGACTTGCTGCCCTTGATGGCTTGCTGCACGTTCTTGCCGAGCCGAGGGCCGGCCGCGCGAGCGTTGACGGTGAGGCGCCGGCTGACGCCGAGCGCATCCGCGTCGACGTTCGCCGAGTCGGCGAGCACGACGTTCTTGACGTTGACCTCGTCGGAGATCAGATCGGCGAACTGCTCCAACGGGTGCGGGTTCTCACCGACGAACGTCACCGACTCCAGCGGCAGGCGCACGCGCAGCTTCTCGGCCTTTCGGATGGCGAGCGTCGCGGAGCACACCTCACGGGCGCGGTCCATCGCCGTGACGAGGTCGGCGTCCGCGGGCAGGTCGCCGGCGACGGGGAAGTCGGTGAGGTGCACCGAGCGTCCGCCCGTCAGGCCGCGCCAGATCTGCTCGGTCTCGAACGGCAGCAGCGGCGCGGCGGCGCGCGTCACGACCTCGAGCGCGGTGTAGAGCGTGTCGAACGCCTCGTTGCTCGACGCCTCGTGCTCGGTGCCCGTGCTCGCGGACGATCCGGTGCCCCAGAACCGCTCGCGGCTGCGGCGGATGTACCAGTTCGTCAGCACGTCGAGGAAGCTGCGGACGCTGTCGCACGCCCCCGCGATGTCGTACGCGTCCATCTGCGTCTGCACCTGCGCGACGAAGTCGTGCAGCTTGGCGAGCAGGTAACGGTCTAGCACGTCGTTCGACGCCGTCGACCACTGCGCGTCGTAACCCTCACCACCGTTTGCGGCGTTCGCGTAGAGCGCGAAGAACGAGTACGCGTTCCACAGCGGCATCATGACCTGACGCACGCCGTCACGGATGCCCTGCTCGGTGACGGACAGGTTGCCGCCGCGCAGGATCGGGCTCGACATGAGGAACCAGCGCATCGCGTCGGCGCCGTCACGGTCGAACACCTCGGACACGTCCGGGTAGTTGCGCAGCGACTTGCTCATCTTCTGCCCGTCGCTGCCGAGCACGATGCCGTGGCAGATGACGGAGGAGAACGCGGGCTTGTCGAACAGCGCCGTCGCGAGGATGTGCAGCGTGTAGAACCAGCCGCGCGTCTGACCGATGTACTCGACGATGAAGTCGGCCGGGAAGTGGTTCTCGAACCACGCCTCGTTCTCCATCGGGTAGTGCACCTGCGCGTAGCTCATCGAGCCCGAGTCGAACCAGACGTCGAGGACGTCGTCGACCCGACGCATCGTCGACTTCCCCGACGGGTCGTCGGGGTTCGGGCGCGTCAACTCGTCGACGAACGGACGGTGCAGGTCGACCTCGCCGTCAGCATTGCGGGGCAAGGCGCCGAAGTCACGTTCGATCTCCTCGAACGAACCGTAGACGTCGAGGCGCGGGCACTCGGGACTGTCCGACTTCCAGACGGGAACGGGGCTGCCCCAGAAGCGGTTTCGGGTGATCGACCAGTCGCGCGCGTTCTCGAGCCATTTGCCGAACTGGCCGTGCTTGACGTTGCCCGGCACCCAGTCGATCTCCTCGTTGAGCGCGAGCATGCGCTCCTTGATCGCCGTCACCTCGACGAACCAGGAGCTCACCGCCATGTAGATGAGCGGCTGACGGCAGCGCCAGCAGTGCGGGTAGGAGTGGTCGTAGCTCTCGCGGCGCACGAGGACGGTGCCGTCGCTGGCGTGCCCGGCGTTCGCAATGTCGCCCTTGGTCGCCGCTTTGAGGTGGTCGATGACGTGCGGGTTCGCGTCGAACACCTGCATGCCCTCGTAGTCGCTCACCGGGTAGGTGAACCGGCCGTCGGGGCCGACGGGCACGACGACGGGGATGCCGGCCGCGTCGGTCGCGGCCTTGTCCTCCTCACCGAACGCGGGAGCCATGTGGACGAGGCCCGTACCGTCGTCGGTCGTGACGTAGTCGGCCGACAGGATGCGCCACGCCTTGCCCACGACGCGCTCGTCGTCGAGGAAGTACGTGAACGGCGCGGTGTAGGTGAGGCCGACGAGCTCGGAGCCCTTCATGCGACGCACGACCTTCGCGGCAAGCGCGTCGGCGTCGAGCTTCTCGCCGAACAGGTCCTTGCTGTAGGCCGCGAGGCGCGCCTCGGCGATGACGTACTTCTCGTCGCTGCCGGTCGGGCCGGAGGCCTCGACGACGACGTAGTCGATGTCCGGGCCGACGGAGACGGCGAGGTTGCTCGGAAGCGTCCACGGCGTCGTCGTCCAGATGAGGGCCTTCTCCCCCGTCTCGAGCGTGAAACCGACCGTCACCGCCGGGTCCTGACGGTTCTTGTAGACGTCCTCGTCCATGCGCAGCTCGTGGTTGGACAGCGGCGTCTCGTCGTTCCAGCAGTACGGCAGCACGCGCAGGCCCTCGTAGATGAGGCCCTTGTCGTAGAGCGACTTGAACGCCCAGATGACCGACTCCATGTAGCCCGAGTTGTACGTGCGGTAGCCGCGCTCGAAGTCGACCCAGCGGCCCATGCGGGTGACGTAGTCCTCCCAGTCGGAGGCGTATTTCATGACGCTCTTCTTCGCGGCGTCGTTGAACTTCTCGATCCCCATGTCGAGGATGTCGTCCTTGGTCTTGAGGCCGAGCTGGCGCATCGCCTCGAGCTCCGCGGGCAGGCCGTGCGTGTCCCAGCCGAAGACGCGGTCGACGCGCTTGCCGCGCATCGTCATGTAGCGCGGCACGAGGTCCTTGACGTAACCCGTCAGCAGGTGGCCGTAGTGCGGCAGGCCGTTCGCGAAGGGCGGGCCGTCGTAGAAGACGAACTCGTTGTCGCCGTTCTCGCCGGCGTCGCGCTGCTCGATCGAGGCCTGGAACGTGTCGTCGCGCCGCCAGTAGTCGAGGACGGCCTTCTCGATGGACGGGAAGTTCGGGCTGCTCGGCACGCCCTTGGGGATGCCGAACGCCTCGCCGGTGCCGGGGGTCGTGGCGGCCGCTCCCGCTGCGTCATCGGGGGTCGCTGCCGCGTGCTCTCGCGTGAGGTCGACCTTGGGGTAGGTCATGGTGGCATCCTTTGCGCGTCAGATCGTCGAGCAAGGACGACGTCGCCGGCGTGTGCCGGGTGGCCGCGGTACCACCTTGCTTGCCATCTCGAACCCGCGCTCTCGCCCGGTGGCGGGCGCACGAGGAGCGACATGACCGCTTCATGCCGGCTGTGACGGGCCACTCCCGCCCGGTTCTACTGGGGTGCGCTCGCGGTGTGCGCAACCTGTTCTTCCGGGGACTCGCCGCTGATGACGGCTCGAACGTCGTTGCCACCATGCTACCCGCCGTGGCGGAGTGCTCGATCGCACGGGCAAGCCGGTGCCCCCGGCCTGTTGCCACCTGCCCCGGAGCGACTCGACGAGCCCGGACCAGCTGCACCAGTGGTGAGTCGACCAGCCCGGGCCGACTGCATGAGTAATGTGCATCTGCACGACTTTCATGACGCACATTCCTCGTGCAGATGCACGATTCTCGGGCAGCTGAGAAACCGGCCGCTGCGGGCAGGATCTGTGGGGCCGGGAAGCGCAGCAACGGGCCCACCGAGCAGACGGAGCCGGGCCCGCCGCCAGGTCTTCGTTACCGTGAGTCCAGCCCCGCCGCCCTGCCGACCATGCCTGTCGACGGGCCCACCCTTTTGAGGAGAACATCATGACGTCTCGCCCCACCGTCCTCGTCACCGGCGGTACGCGCGGCATCGGCCGCGCCATCTGTGACGCCCTGGCCGCCGATCACGACCTCATCATCGGCGGCACGTCCGCCGACGCCGTGGCCGAGGCGTGTGCGCGATACGAGAACGCCCGGCCGTTCGTCGCGGATCTGGCGGACGAGGCCTCGACGACTCGCGCCGTCGAAGCTCTCGGATTGACGCGTCTCGACGGCGTCGTCCACTCCGCCGGTGTGCTCGGCAGCGGCGCGCTGACGGATCTGCGTCGTGACGACTGGCGCCGCACGTTCGAGATCAACGTCGTCGCCGTCGCCGATCTGACGCGGCTGCTCCTGCCCGCCCTGGAGGCGGCTCGCGGCACCGTCGTCGTCATCAACTCCGGTTCGGGGCTGACGGCGGGTGGCCCCGGCGGCGTCTACTCGGCGTCGAAGTTCGCAGCCCGCGCCCTCACGGACGCGATGCGAGAGGAGCTGCGCCCGAGGGGGATCCGCGTCTCGTCCGTGCACCCGGGGCGGGTGGCGACCGACATGCAGGTCGAGCTCAATTCCTTCGAGGGCCGCGAGTACGACGAGGCGAACTACCTGCGGCCCGAGTCGGTCGCGAGCGCCGCCCGCCTCGCCCTCACGGCGACGCCGGACGCGAACGTCGACATGATCTCCGTCCGCCCCGGCCCGCGATGAATCACCTGAGCGACACCATGGGCACGCGTGTCCCTGGTCAGTGCAGCACCCACTGAGAGAAACTCCACGCGCCCCACAGCATGAGGAAGAGGCTCCACGAAGTGACCAGCACGATCGTCAATCCGCACCCGATGTCTCCGGCGCGTTCACGCCAGCCGGCTGTGTAGCCCTCCTGCGGGGCCCGATCCCCGTGCCATCGCCGCGGCTCGCCCGCCTCGACACGCAACTGCGCAACCTGCGGCGCCGTGGACACCATGCGAACCCGTCTGGGGATGCTGCGCCACTGCGCCGCAGGCCCTCCGCGGAAGGTCCGCCACGCGGCAATTGCTTCTCGCGCCACTTCGTCGTCGCGCCCCAGGACGAAGAGCAGCGCGCCCGCCGCGGGCAGATCCCCCATCTCGAGGTGCACCTGCGCGAGCAGCGCGATGACCTCGTCGTCGGGCGACTCCACGAGATAACTCGTCAAGCGCTGACGAGCCATCCAGAGGCGGCCTTGCGCAATGTCGCCGCGGGCTCTGTCGAGGGCGGTCATGGCCCTGATGATGCCCTACCGGCGGGCCGACGCACGACCCCATTCTCAGCGCGTCATTCCACCGTCACCGACTTGGCGAGGTTGCGGGGCTTGTCGACGTGGTGCCCGAGCACCTGCACGTCACTCGCTCAGCGCTGGCGCGCCATTCGCCCGGTATGACAAAACACGCCCCACTTCCATTGAAGTGGGGCGTGCTTTGTCGATCCTCACCGAGGTGGGTGTTCGGGGCTCCCGCAGGTCAGCGCATGACCACAGGCTGGCGGATCAGCGCTGACGCTGCTCGCGCACCATGCGGTGCGTCAGGAGGGCGTGCTGGACGCCGTCACCCTTCGTCAGTGCGTCGGGGCTGACGGTGCCGCCGAGCGGCAGCATCGGCGTGAACGAGTAGAGCTCGCCCTCACCGAGCAGCCCCAGCTTGGTGCGCGCACCCTGGTGCGGTCCGCGCAGGTCCGCGAGGTGCGACGACGGCCCGACGAGGTGCTCGGCGAAGAACTCGTCGGCCGACTCTGCAACGACGAGGTTGGTCAGGAAGTGCGGGTCGAGGCACTGCACGCGGCCGTCCTCGTCGAGGTGATACACGTGCCCGAAGCTCGTGACGGCGAACGGGATGCTCGCGACGCCGACACCGAACCACTCCTGCAGCACGGGCGTCCACACGGCGGGGTCGACGAGCTGCAGCTCCTGCTTGCCGTACCAGCCGATGCCGTGATCGCGGTACAGCGCGAGCAGCGACTGCGGCAGCCGGTCGGCCGCGTACTCGACGAACGCGGGCCCCACGGGGGTGACGTCGCTCGGCGCGAAACGCGCGACGAAGGGCTCGATCGCGGCGGCGCCGCGCGGCGTGGCGTTCATGTTCGTGTGCTCCCTCGTCCGAGCGACGTCTCGCCCTGATTCTCCTACGCGCCCGGCATGTGGGCGCGTCGCCGACCATCTGCTCATAGCCTAGGCCCCCGCCCCGGCGTTGTCGCACCGAGCCCGCCTCGTCGCCGCCGGTCGCACCAGGACGTCAGGCATGGAAAAATGACCCCATGACTTCCGACACCACCCCAGCCCAGCGGACGCCCCCCGGCGCCCGCACGATGCCCGACAAGCCCACCGTCGACGGCCTCGAGGACGTCTGGGGCCAGGTATGGAAGGAACGCGGCACGTACACGTTCGACCGTGAGCGCGCCCTACAGCTGCCGCGCGAGCAGGTCTTCGGCATCGACACTCCCCCGCCGACCGCATCGGGCAGCCTGCACGTCGGGCACGTGTTCAGCTACACCCACACCGACTGCATGGCGCGCTACCAGCGCATGCAGGGACGCGAGGTCTTCTACCCGATCGGTTGGGACGACAACGGCCTGCCGACGGAGCGTCGCGTCCAGAACTACTACGGCGTGCGCGGCGACGCGACGAAGCCCTACATCGAGAACTACACCCCGCCACTCGAGGGCGCCGAGGGCAAGAGCGTCAAGGCCGCCGACCAGCAGCCGATCGGGCGCAAGAACTTCATCGAGCTGTGCGACGTGCTCACCGTCAAGGACGAGGAGACCTTCGAGGCACTCTTCCGCCGCCTCGGTATCAGCGTCGACTGGAACGTGCAGTACCGCACGATCGACGAGCGCTCACGCGCCGTCGCGCAGCAGGCGTTCCTGCGCAACCTGAAGCGCGGCGAGGCCTACCAGCAGGAGGCCCCGGGCCTGTGGGACGTCACGTTCCAGACGGCCGTCGCCCAGGCCGAGCTCGAGGCACGCGACTACCCGGGCGCCTACCACCGCGTCGCCTTCCACACGAGCGACGGCGAGAACGTCTACATCGAGACGACGCGCCCCGAACTGCTGCCCGCCTGCGTCGCCCTCATCGCCCACCCCGACGACGAGCGCTACCAGCCGCTGTTCGGCACGAAGGTGAAGAGCCCGCTGTTCGACGTCGAGATCCCCGTCCTCGCGCACCCGAGCGCCGAGATGGACAAGGGCGCCGGCATCGCCATGTGCTGCACCTTCGGTGACCTCACCGACGTCCAGTGGTGGCGCGAGCTGCAGCTGCCGACGCGCTCGATCATCACGCGCAACGGCCGCATCACGGGCGAGCTGCCCGAGTGGATCGCGGGCGGCCCGGGTGAGCAGCTGTTCGCCGACGAGCTCGCGACGAAGACGACGTTCACCGCACGCGAGAACGTCGTCAAGGCGCTCATCGCCTCCGGTGACCTCGACGGCGAGCCGAAGAAGACGCAGCGCAAGGCCAACTTCTTCGAGAAGGGCGACAAGCCCCTCGAGATCGTGACGAGCCGCCAGTGGTACATCCGCAACGGTGGCCGTGACAAGGATCTGCAGTCGGCGCTCGTCGCTCGTGGCAACGAGATCGACTGGCACCCCACGTTCATGCAGAGCCGCTACACGAACTGGATCGAGGGCCTCAACGGCGACTGGCTCATCAGCCGTCAGCGTTTCTTCGGCGTCCCGTTCCCGATCTGGTACCCGCTGGACGCGAACGGCGAGGCCGACTACGACAACCCGATCGTGCCCGACGAGTCCGAGCTGCCGATCGACCCGCAGGGCCAGGCGCCGAAGGGCTACGACGAGAGCCAGCGCGGCCGGGCCGGCGGGTTCATCGCCGACCCCGACGTCATGGACACGTGGGCGACGTCGTCGCTCTCCCCGCAGATCGCGACGGGCTGGCCGATCGCCGACGGCAAGGCGCACAAGAGCGACCCCGAGCTGTTCGACAAGATCTTCCCGATGGACATGCGCCCCCAGGGCCACGACATCATCCGCACCTGGCTGTTCGCGACGGTCGTGCGCGCCCATCACGAGAACGGCACCGTGCCGTGGAAGAACACCGCCATCTCCGGCTGGATCCTCGACCCCGACCGCAAGAAGATGTCGAAGTCGAAGGGCAATGCGCAGACACCGGAGGACGTCGTCAGGGAGTTCGGCGCCGATGCCGTGCGCTACTGGGCCGCCTCGGGCCGCCTCGGGACGGACGCCGCCTACGACACGGGCCAGATGAAGGTCGGCCGTCGCCTCGCGATGAAGGTGCTGAACGCCTCCAAGTTCGCGCTCATGACGCCTCCGGTGACGCCCGATGCCGACGCTGCACCGACGGTCGAGGCGCTGCTGCCGCACGTCACGCAGCCTCTCGACGTCTCGCTGCTGACGGCCCTGCGCGACGTCGTCGAGAACGCGACGAAGAGCTTCCAGACGTGGGACTACACGCGTTCGCTCGAGTTGACGGAGACGTTCTTCTGGGCGTTCTGCGACGACTACATCGAGCTCGTCAAGGAGCGCGCCAACAACCGTGACGGTGAATTCGCCGAGGCCGAGTCGGCGTCGGCGCGTGCCGCCGTCCGCATCGCGCTCGACGTCCTGCTGCGCCTGTTCGCGCCGTTCCTGCCATACGCCACCGAAGAGGTGTGGTCGTGGCAGCACGCCGAGTCGGTGCACCGCGCCACCTGGCCGACGCGCGACGAGCTCGCGTCCCTGCCCGACGGTGACCCGCTCGTCCTCACCGCCGTGTCTCAGGCTCTCGCCGGTGTGCGCCGCGCGAAGTCAGAGGCCAAGCTCGGCATGCGCGCCGAGGTGACGGCGATGACGCTCGCCGGCCCGGCGGCGGCCCTCGCCGCCGCAACCAAGGGTGAAGCCGACCTGCGCGCAGCCGGTCGCATCAGCGCCATGACGAGCGTCGAGGAGGAGACGGAGAACGGCGTCCTGCTCGTGCGCGACACCGAGCTGCTCGCTCCCCCGCCGAAGGTCAAGAACTGACGAACGACTGAGAGCCGCGACCCTGCCAGGCAGGATCGCGGCTCTCAGTACGTCAGGACGCGCGCGTCAGGCAGCGCGACGTCGCACGATCGTCGGGGTGATGCGGTCGAGCACGACCTCGCGCGTGATGACGACCTTGTCGATGTCGTCCTCGCTCGGCACGTCGAACATGACGGGCAGCAGGACCTCTTCGAGGATGGCGCGCAACCCGCGCGCGCCGGTGCCGCGACTCATCGCCTGCTCGGCGACGGCGTCGAGGGCGTCTGGTGTGAACTCGAGCTGCACACCGTCGATCTCGAACATGCGCTTGTACTGCTTGACGAGTGCGTTCTTCGGCTCGGTGAGGATGCTCACCATGCCCTCGCGATCGAGCGGCTCGACGGTCGTGATGACGGGCAGGCGGCCGATGAACTCGGGGATGAGACCGAACTTCATGAGGTCCTCGGGCTGCACGTCGGTCATCGACGCATCCCCACCGGCGGGCAGGTGCAGCTGCGAGCCGAAGCCGAGCCCCTTCTTGCCCTTGCGGTCCTCGATGATCTTCTCCAGGCCCGCGAACGCGCCACCGACGATGAACAGCACGTTCGTCGTGTCGATCTGGATGAACTCCTGATGCGGGTGCTTGCGCCCGCCCTGCGGCGGCACCGACGCGGCCGTCCCCTCGAGGATCTTGAGCAGCGCCTGCTGCACGCCCTCACCGGAGACGTCACGCGTGATCGACGGGTTCTCGCTCTTGCGCGCCACCTTGTCGATCTCGTCGATGTAGATGATGCCGGTCTCGGCGCGCTTGGTGTCGAAATCACTCGCCTGCAGCAGCTTGAGCAGGATGTTCTCGACGTCCTCACCGACGTAGCCGGCCTCCGTCAGCGCCGTCGCGTCGGCGATGGCGAACGGGACGTTGAGCATGCGCGCCATCGTTTGCGCGAGGTAGGTCTTGCCGCAGCCCGTGGGGCCGATGAGCAGGATGTTCGACTTCGCGATCTCGACCGGATCCTTCGACCCCGACGCCTCGGCGGCCTGGACGCGCTTGTAGTGGTTGTAGACGGCGACGGCGAGCGAGCGCTTCGCCGCGTCCTGTCCGATGACGTACTCACGCAGGAAGTCGAAGATCTCGCGCGGCTTCGGCAGCTTCTCGAGGCCGATGTCGACCGAGTCGGTCAGCTCTTCCTCGATGATTTCGTTGCACAGGTCGATGCACTCGTCGCAGATGTAGACGCCCGGGCCGGCGATGAGCTTCTTGACCGACTTCTGGCTCTTGCCACAGAACGAGCACTTGAGCAGGTCGCCGCTCTCTCCCACGCGTGCCATCCGTCATCCCTTCGTCGAGCGACCCGCCGCGAGACGGGTGTGCGTACCCGACGACGGTAGTCGACGGGGCCCTCGCTGCCCCTCATTGAATCCCGCGTGGCGGGCGCCGGCCAAGGCTGTTCGCGCTGGGCGCAACGGACGCGGAGTCCCCGCACGCCTCGCGTCGCGAATCACTCTCAAATGGACACACGACCAACACCTGTTGTTCATTTCCAGGACACCTTGCCAGGACAACCTTTGCGCGTGCTCGAAGACCCCCCCACG
>NZ_LSJT01000083.1:0-5770 GCF_001556795.1 Dermacoccus sp. CCH2-D9 | reverse complement strand
ACTTCGGTGGGGGAGACTTCGGGGGCGACATGGGTGGTTTCGACTTCTAGGAGAGTGGCGTGAGCCCCGTTTTCGACGTTTCCGGTTCGGATGAGCGCGACCCCGCCATCGAGGCGGCGCATGCTGCCGTCGGCGAGGGCAAACTCGTCGTCCTGCCCACCGATACGGTGTACGGCGTCGGCGCCGACCCCTTCAACCCTGACGGCGTCGCGGCGCTGCTCGCGGCGAAGGGGCGTGGGCGCGACAAGCCGCCGGCCGTCCTCGTGCCGAACCCGGCGACGGTCGAGGGCCTCGCGATGAACGTGCCGTCCTACGCGCGTCGCCTCATGGAGCGCTTCTGGCCGGGCGGGCTGACGTTGATCTTCCGTGCGCAGCCGTCGCTCATGTGGGATCTGGGTGACACGAACGGCACGGTCGGGTTGCGCATGCCCGATCACGAGATCGCGCTCGAACTGCTGCAGACGACGGGGCCGCTCGCGGTCAGCTCGGCGAACCGCACGGGCCAGCCGCCGGTCACGACGATCACGGAGGCCGGTTTCGCGTTCGGCCCGGCGGTCGAGGTCTATCTCGACGGGGGAACGTGCGACGACGGGTTGCCCAGCACGATCCTCGACTGCACCAAGCCCGACCCCGTCATGCTGCGCCGCGGCACGATCACTCCGGCACAGCTGCGTGAGGTGCTCGGGCCCATCAGCCTGCTCGACTCGACGGGTGCGCCGCTGTCCGAGACACCCCAGGATGCCCCGGAAACGGACAACCCGCAGCAGCATGAGTCGGCCTCGAACCCCGCGCCCGAGTCGACCGACGACGAGCGCACGGCCGAACGTCAGCGTCTCGAGGCCATGGGAGCTCGCGCGCGGGCGGGCGAGGCGACGCAGGCCATCCCTCTCGGCGGCATCGGTGCGGAACCGCCGTTCGAGCCCGAGAGCGTGACGAGCGTGGAGCTTCCTGGCCGCCCGGGCGAGCAGAACCACTAAGGTTGCGAGCATGACGACCCCGTTCTACGGCTCCGACTACGCCGCCCTCGAATCCTTCGACCCCGACATCGCCGGTGTCCTCATCTCCGAGCTCGACCGCCTGCGCGGCGGCCTGCAGCTCATCGCGAGTGAGAACATGTCCAGCCCGGCCGTCCTCACCGCGCTCGGTTCGACGCTGAGCAACAAGTACGCCGAGGGTTACCCCGGCCGTCGCTACTACGGTGGCTGCGCCGAGGTCGACAAGGCCGAGACGGTCGCCATCGAGCGTGCGAAGGCGCTGTTCGACGCCGAGCACGCCAACGTCCAGCCCCACTCGGGTGCTTCGGCGAACCAGGCCGTGTACGGCGCGTTCATGAACCCCGGTGACACGATCCTCGCGATGAGCCTGCCCATGGGCGGCCACCTCACGCACGGCACGAAGGTGTCGTTCTCGGGCAAGTGGTTCAACGCCGTCGGCTACGGCGTCGACCCCGAGACGGAGGACATCGACTACGACGAGGTCGAGCATCTCGCCAAGGAGCACAAGCCGAAGGTCATCCTCGCGGGCGGCTCCGCCATCCCGCGTCTCATCGACTTCGAGCGCTTCCGCGCCATCGCCGACGAGGTCGGCGCGATCTTCTGGGTCGACGCGGCTCACTTCATCGGTCTCGTCGCCGGCAAGGCGATTCCGTCGCCGGTGCCGCACGCCGACGTCGTCTCGTTCACGACGCACAAGGTGCTGCGCGGCCCCCGCTCGGGCGCCATCGTCTGCAAGGAAGAGCACGCGAAGGCGATCGACAAGGCCGTCTTCCCGATGATGCAGGGTGGCCCGCAGATGCACACGATCGCGGCGAAGGCCGTGAACTTCAAGGAGTGCGCGACGCCCGAGTACCAGCAGTACGCGAAGGACGTCATCGCCAACTCGCAGCGTCTCGCCGAGGGGCTCAAGGCCAAGGGCATCCGTCCGACGACGGGCGGCACCGACACGCACCTGTCGCTGCTCGATCTGCGTGACGTCGACGTCACCGGCGCTGACGCCGAACTGCGCTGCGACGTCGCGGGCATCACACTCAACAAGAACGCGATCCCGTTCGACCCGCAGAAGCCGAACATCGCCTCGGGCATCCGGGTCGGCACCCCGTCCGTCACGACGCAGGGCATGGGCCTTGCCGAGATGGACGTCATCGCCGACGTCATCCACCGCGCCGTCACCGAGACGGACGGCACGCCCGAGCACCCCGTCGCGCAGGAGATCCGCGAGCAGGTCACCGATCTCGTCACGCGTTTCCCCGCTTACCCCCGCTGAAATCTGACCGCCTGCCGTGCGTGAGTACGTCCTCATCAGCGTCGTCGCTGCGATCGTCACGTTCGTGATGACGCCGCTCGCACGGTGGTCGGCAGTTCGCTTCGGTGCGGTGACGCAGGTGCGTGCGCGTGACGTGCACGCCCTGCCGATCCCGCGGCTCGGGGGAGTGGCGCTGTTCGTCGGCTTCCTCGCCGCCGTCGGTGTCGCCTCGCGGCTGCCGTACCTGTCGCACGTGTTCGACAGTCGCGAAGCCATCGGCACGACGATCGCCGCGGCCATGATGTGCGGGCTCGGCGCGTGGGACGACTTCGCCGAGCTCAACTGGGCCATCAAGTTCGGTGGTCAGGCGCTCGCGGCCTGCGTCCTCGTCGTCTCGGGGGTGCAGTTCCTCTTCCTGCCGCTGGGGGAGCAGACCGTCCTGCCGACGCCGGTGCTCGTCGTGCTGTCGGTGCTCGTCATTCTCGTCATCGTCAACGCCGTGAACTGGGTTGACGGTCTCGACGGTCTCGCAGCCGGCATGGTGGGCATCGCCTCGTTCTCGTTCTTCGTCTACGCCTACCAACAGGCCGTGCAGTGGGGCGACAAGTCGGTGTTCACGACGTCAGCCTTCATCGCGGCGGCGACGGTGGGTGTCTGCGTCGGCTTCCTGCCGCACAACTTTCATCCGGCGCGGTTGTTCATGGGGGACGCCGGCTCGTTGCTCCTCGGCACGCTCATCGCGGCCGCCACGATCTCGTTCGCCGGCAACCTCGACCCGGCGGCCGTCTCCGGTTCGGGTGACGCCTCCGTCGCGTTCCTGCTGCCGCTGCTCGTGCCCCTCGCGATCCTCGCGGTGCCGCTGTGGGATTTCGCCGCGGCCATCGTGCGTCGCCTGCGCTCCGGGCAGAAACCGTGGGAGGCGGACGGTCGCCACCTGCACCACCGCATGCTGAAGATCGGGCACACGCACCGCGCGGCCGTGCTCATCCTCTACCTGTGGTCGATCGGCATCGCCCTCGGCCTCGTCTCGATGGCGTACTGGCCCGTCGAGCGCTCGCTCGCCGCCCTCACGGGGCTGACGGTCCTCGCCTTCGCGCTGACGTGGGGGCTGCCCCGTTGGCGACGCCGCAAGGCCTTGTGATAGTTTTCACAAGCAGGTTCAGGTGATGGATTCACCCTGGTGACGAGCCCGAACCCGACGACGTGATCCCCGCGCCAACGCAGATTGTGAGCCCTTCCTCCATGGACTCCGCCTCCACCTCGCACCCGGTGACCAACGTGTCGCCGTTCGCTGCGATGCTGCGTGATTCGCTCGTGCCGAGTGCCGCAGTGGGCGTCGTCTGCGCGGTCGTGTTCGCAGTGCTCAACGGCGTGGCCGGGGGAGTGTCGTCACTGTTCGGCACGGTTCTCGCCCTCGCCTTCTTCGCGAGTGGTCTGCTCGTCCTTCGTACGCTGCGCACGCTCAGCCCGGTCGCCATCATGGCTGCGGCGATGGCGGTCTTCTTCGCCCAGGTGATCGTTCTCGGCGTCGTCCTCGTCCTCGCGACGAAGGTGGAATCCCTCGACGGGCCTGCAACGGGCATCACCGTCGCCATCGTGGTCGTGGCCTGGCAGATCTTCCAGGTGCGCTCGTTCATGCGGACGCGGCAGTACGTCTACGACCCGGACGCGTCAGGCGCTTCGACGACGAGCGGCGGCTCCCAGTGAACCGCGGCACAGCGTCGGGTAGGATACGCAGTGTCTCCGGCGTGCACCTCGAGCCGCCGACCAGCCCGAGAGGGCAGGGGCGGTTCCACTGCAACAGACACACTGAACTTTTTTGCTGGATGCTGACTGAGGAGAATTTGTGAGCTTCATCGCGGGCGCTGCCCTGGTTGCCGACGGGGAGTCGTTCAAGTCCCCGGGCACGAGCGATTTCTGGTGGCCCCTGATCGGTGGCGACAGCAACTGGGCCATCACGCGCCCCGCCGTGGTCTTCCTCGTGTCGGCCCTGCTTATCGGCTGGTTTTTCGTCACCGTGACGGGCAAGAAGCTCTCAGTCCTGCCGAGCAAGCGTCAGTTCATCGCCGAGGGTGTCTACGACTTCGTGCGCAACACGATCGGGCGCGACATCATCGGCTCGAAGGACTTCATGCGGTTCCTGCCGCTGTTGTTGACTTGCTTCACCCTGATCCTGTTCAACAACGTGGCCGGAATCATCCCCTTCATCCAGTACCCGAGCACGGGTCGCATCGGGTTCCCGATCGTCCTCACGCTCATCGTGTACGTCACGTACCACGTCGCGGCGGTCAAGGCGAAGGGCGGCTTCGGCAAGTACATGGGCTCGCTCATCCCCCCGGGCCTGCCGGGGTGGCTCAAGCCGATCATGTTCGTGCTCGAGTTCCTCACGTACTTCCTCATCCGCCCGCTGACGCTGGCGCTGCGACTCTTCGGCAACATGATGGCGGGGCACCTCATGCTCCTCGTGTTCATCGTCGGCGGTGAGTACCTCCTCCTGCACGGCGGCAACATCGGCCTCAACGGTGCCGGCGTTCTCTCGTTCGCCGCGGCCATCCTGATGTCGTTCTTCGAACTGCTCATCGAGTTCCTGCAGGCCTTCATCTTCACCATGCTTGCCGCTCTGTATCTCGCAGACGCGGTCTCCGATCACCACTGATCGGCACTCTGTACCCCTTCTGAACCTCAGCGACACCGGGAAAAGGTCCCGGTGCCACTCGAAAGGAAAAGCACATGACCGGCGACATCGCATTCCTCGGCTACGGACTCGCTGCTATCGGCCCCGGCATCGGTATCGGTCTGATCTTCGCCGCCTACATCAACGGTGTGGCGCGTCAGCCCGAGGCCCGCAACATGCTGCAGACCATCGCCTTCACCGGCATGGCGCTCACCGAGGCACTCGCCATCCTTGGTCTGGTCTTCGCGTTCGTCTTCCAGGGCAAGTAAGTCCTGCTCGAACTGACCAGTCCCCCCAACAGATAGGAAGCCAAGGTGTTCCTCGCATCTGAAGGTGCAGGTTGGCCGGAGAAGCTGCCGCTGCTCCCGCACCCCGCCGAGATGATCATCGGGCTCATCGCCTTCGCGATCCTGTACTGGCTGTACAAGACGAAGGTCGTTCCGAACATGGAGCGCATGTACGCGGAGCGTACGGCGTCCATCGAGGGCGGCATCGCCAAGGCGGAGGAGGCCCAGAAGGAGGCCGCCGCCGCCAAGCAGCAGTACGAGTCGCAGCTCGCCGACGCGCGTGCTGAGGCGGCCAAGATCCGCGAGGACGCCCGCGCCCAGGGTGCGGCCATCATCGCGGAGAGCCGTGAGCAGGCCGGCGCCGAAGCCGCCCGCATCACCGAGAACGCGACGAAGCAGATCGCGGCCGAGCGTCAGCAGGCCTTTGTCCAGCTGCGCAGCGAGCTCGGTGGCCTGTCCACCGAGCTCGCCAGCCGCATCGTCGGTGAGTCGCTGCACGACGAAGCCCGTCAGAAGGGCATCGTCGACCGGTTCCTCGCCGAGCTCGAGGCGGGCAGAATCCGTCCCG
>NZ_LSJT01000082.1:0-5016 GCF_001556795.1 Dermacoccus sp. CCH2-D9 | reverse complement strand
CAACAACTTCTCCGATCTGTTCAGCAACGAGGCGCGACCGTTCGTCACCTGGTACAAGAACGCGCTGCTCATCGCGCTCGTCGGTTCGGTGTTCAGCGTCTTCATCGGCGCGTGCTCCGCGTTCGCGTTCTCGCGCCTGCGCTTCCGAGGCCGCCGGGCGATGCTGCTCGCGCTGCTGCTGCTGCAGATGTTCCCGGCGCTGCTCGCGTTCGTCGGCCTCTACATCACCTTCTCGAAGATCGGTGAGGTGATGCCCGCGTTCGGCCTCAACACCACGTGGGGGCTCATCCTCGTCTATCTGGGCGGCGCGATGGGATCGAACGTGTGGCTGCTCAAGGGTTACTTCGACACCGTTCCGAAGGAACTCGACGAGGCCGCGTTCGTCGACGGCGCCTCGCATGCCCGCGTGTTCTTCAGCCTGACGCTGCCGCTCGTGCGCCCGATCCTCGTCACGGTGTTCATGGTGTCGTTCGTCAGCCTGTTCGGCGAGTTCATGCTCGCGAGCATCTTCCTCACCGACGTCGACAAGCAGACCCTCGGCGTCGGCCTCTACGGCATGACGGTCGGCAACGACCGCAACGCCCTGTTCGGCCAATTCTCGGCTGGTGCGCTGCTCAGCTCGATCCCGATCATGGCGCTGTACCTGGCCTTCCAGAAGCAGCTCATCGGTGGTCTCACCACCGGCTCGGTGAAGTGAGCTCGGACCGTCGCGGCGCGACGGGAGCGGGCGCGTGAGTGCCACCGAGGACGCGATGCTCAGGCGTGGCGGCGACGAATCGCCGCCGCGCCTGCAGCAGATCGCTGCTGCTGCGGGGGTCTCGCAGGCGACCGTCTCGCGCGTGCTCAACAACAAGGCCGGCGTCGCCGAGGCCACGCGCCGCAGCGTCCTCACCGCCGTCGACGTCCTCGGCTACGAACGCCCCGTGAGCCTGCGCCGCGCGGGGGCTGGCGCCATCGGCCTTGTCGTGCCCGAACTCGACAACCCGATCTTCCCCGCGCTCGCACAGGCCGTCACGACGCGGCTCGCTGCAGCGGGGTACACCGCCGTCCTGTGCCCGACGAGCGCCGGCGGGGTGCAGGAGGATGAGTACCTTTCGATGCTGCTGGAACGCGGCATCGCCGGACTCATCCACGTCTCGGGTCGCCACGCCGACACGACGGCGTCGATCGCGCGCCATCAGGAACTCGTCGCGCAGGGCCTGCCCGTCGTCCTCGTCAACGGCCACCGCGACGACCTCGCCGTCACGTCGTTGTCGACGGACGACCGCGTCGCGGTGCGCCTCGCCGTCAGCCACCTGCTGAGTCTGGGGCACCGCCGGCTCGGTCTGGCCGTCGGGCCGGCACGCTACACCCCGTCGATCCGCAAGCTGACGGCGTTCCGCGACGCCGCGGCCGAGTTCGGGTTCGAGGCGCTCGTCGAACACACGTGGTTCAGCGTCGAGGGCGGCGAACTCGCGGGAACGCAGCTCACCACGCGGGGCGCGAGCGGCATCATCTGCGGCTCGGACCTCATGGCGCTCGGCGTCATCCGCGGAGCGCGCCACGCGGGCTTGGACGTGCCGAGGGAGCTCTCCGTCGTCGGATTCGACGGCTCGGCGATGACGGAGCACACCTCGCCGCCGCTGACGACGGTGCGCCAGAACGTCCCCGCGCTCGCCGACGGCGCCGTCGACACGCTGCTCGACCAGATCCGTGGGCTCGCAGCGGCCGCGCCGTGCGCCCGTGAGCTGGTGCTTGCGCCCGACCTCGTCGTGCGCGCCTCTACCGGCCCGCCTCCGGTGCGCTGACGGCGCCCTCCCCGGCGTCGGCGTCGTCTCGGACGTCGGCGTCGTCTCGTGGCGCGTTGCGCCGCGCCTTCGTCAGCGCGCCGAGCAGAGCGTCGAGCAGCGGCGGGACGTCGGTGCAGCCGGGGACGCGGTGCGCTGCGGCGGTGTCGCCGTCGCCGACCTTGACGCCGATGTCGCTTCCCGCGCGCAGCGTCGTGAACACCGTCTCGTCGGTGACGTCGTCGCCCAGGTAGAACGTCGCACGCAGGTTGCGCTCGGCGGCGAGGGCCGCGAGTGCCGCGCCCTTCGACACGTCGAGCACGGACAGTTCGACGACGGCCTTGCCGCGCATCGCGTGGACGCCCGGGACATCCTGCGGGACGGCGAGCGCCGCGCAGGTCGCGCGCTCAGCCTCGTCCTCGTCCATGCCGCGGGTGTGCAGGACGACGCCGGCCGGCTTGTACTCGACGCGTGCCGCGGGCAGTCGTTCGGCGATCGCCTCGAGCGCGTGGGTGGCGCCGTCGAGGGCGGCGCGCTCGACGTCGCTCAGCGCGCTGCCGCCCGAGGCGGCGGAGCCGAGGGTGGTCGAGATCTCTGCGCCGTGGCTGCCGATGAGGACAATGGGGGAGGACTCGTCGATCCCCGTCAGCGCGCGCAGGGTGGCGAGGTCACGACCCGATGCGAGCGCGACGCTCACGCCCGGTAACGCCGCCATCGCACTGAGTGCCTCGATCGTGCCCGGTTGCGGGCGGGCGCTCGCGGGGTCGAGGACGATCGGCGCGAGCACCCCGTCGAAGTCGGAGGCGACGAGCACGTCACCGCGGCGCGCGAAAGCACCCAGCTCCTCGCGTGACGGCGGCCGCAGCGGCGTCGCGGTCACGATGCGGCCTGCGTCGACGGCGCCTTCGGGGCGGCCTCGAGGCTCGCGAGGTAGTTCTTCGCCCACTGCTGCACCGAGTTCTCGCTCACGAGGGCACGCATCGAGTCCATCCGCTGACGACGCTGGGGCGCCGGTGCGTCGACGGCCTTCATGATCTGCTGCTTGAGACCCGCGATGTCGTGCGGGTTGCACAGGTAGGCGTCGCTCAGCTCCGTCGCGGCGCCGGTGAACTCGGACAGCACGAGCGCCCCGTCGTCGGCGCAGCACGTCACGTACTCCTTCGCGACGAGATTCATGCCGTCGCGCAGCGGCGTGACGAGCATGATGTCGGCGGCCGCGAACATCGCCGCCATCTCCTCGCGGTCGAACGAGCGGTGCAGGTACGTGAGCGCCGTCGCGCCGATGCTCGAGAAGTCACCGTTGATACGCCCGACCGTCAGCTCGATCTGGTCGCGCAGATCCATGTACGCCTTGACGCGCTCGCGGCTCGGCGTCGCGACCTGGATGAGTTTGTGCTTGCTCGGGTCGAGCCGCTCGTCGGCGAGCAGTTCGCCGAACGCCTTGAGGCGGTGACGGATGCCCTTCGTGTAGTCGAGGCGATCGACGCCCAGCAGGATCTTCTCCGGGTTGCCGAGCTGCTCGCGGATCTCACGCGCCCGCGCCTGCACCGAATCCGACTCGACGATCTCGCGCAGCCCCTCGACGTCGATCGAGATCGGCACCGCGGCTGCGCGCACCTGACGTTCGCCGAGGTCGACGACGTCGCCCGTCACGTCGAGGTCGAGGTACTGACGCACCGCGCGCAGGAAGTTGCCCGCGTCCTCGGTGCGCTGGAAACCCAGGAAGTCGGCGCCGAGCAGCCCCTCGAGGATCTCCTCGCGCCCGGGCAGCTGCGCGAACAGCTCGACGGCGGGGAAGGGGATGTGGTTGAACCAGCCGATGCGCAGGTCGGGGCGCATCTCGCGCAGCATCTCCGGCACGAGCTGCAGCTGATAGTCGTGCACCCACACCGTCGCGCCCTGCGCGGCGACCTCGGCGCAGGCGTTCGCGAAGCGACGGTTGACGCGGCGATACACCGAACGCCAGCTGCGACGGAACGTCGGCGTGATGATGACGTCGTGGTAGACGGGCCACAATGTGTCGTTGCTGTGGCCCTCGTAGTAGTCGGCGACCTCCTGCTCCGACAGCGCGACCGGGTGCAGGTGCATGCCGCCGTCGTCGAACGGCTCGGGCGCCTCACCTGGGTCGCCCGCCCAGCCGACCCAGGCGCCGTCACGCCCACGCATGACGGCGTCCATCGCGGTGACGAGGCCGCCGGGGGAGCGGCGCCACTGCGACTTGCCGTCCGGCGTCGTCACGCGGTCGACGGGCAGCCGGTTGGCCGCGACGACGAAGTCGTAGGTCTCGCTCATCGGAAAGTTCCTTCGCTCATCGGTGCGCGGGACGAACAGGTGCGGCGTGCGCTCGAATTCGGCGGGGCGCCGGGGCCGTTCGCGTCTTCGTCACGAGCCTATCGCGGGGCGGCGGGGGCGTGCCGGGCCGCGTCGATCCAGCACTTTGTCATGTGCGCGGCCTACCGTGGAGCCATGACGTCCCCGGAGCCTCCTGAGCCGACACGCGCCGGACACCGTCTGCCGCGGCGCACCCACCCGACGCCGTCGCCGACGCCCGAGCGTCACGACGACGCGACACAGGTGGCGCCGCAGGGCACGCGGACACGGCAGGGCTCGGGCGCTCACGCGGCCACCCCGGCCGACGGTGGGGACGTCGTCGGCCACTTCCGCATCCTCGACAAGATCGGCGAGGGCGGCATGGGCGTCGTCTACCGCGCGCTCGACACCCGAAGCTCGGACGGGCGGGAGGTCGCCGTCAAGGTGCTGCGCCCGCACATCGCCTACGACCCCGACGCGCGCACCCGCCTCGCGCGGGAGGTCGCGACGCTGGAACGCGTCCACACACCCGGCGTCGCCGCCGTCATCGCCGCGGACCCGTACGGCGAGCGCCCGTACATCGCCACCGAGTACGTGCCCGGCATCCCCCTCGACGAGGTCGTCAAGCGCCGCGGGCCGTTCGAGCCCGACGCGCTGGCGCGCCTCGGGCGCGACCTGGCCGTCGCCATCCAGGCCATCCATGACGCCGGCGTCGTCCACCGCGACCTCAAGCCGAGCAACGTGCTCATGGTCGACGGGCGCCCCGTCGTCATCGACTTCGGCATCGCCCACATCGCCGACGATGCGCGCCTGACGTCGACCGGTCTCGTCATGGGCACCCCCGGCTACCTCTCGCCCGAGCTCGTCGAGGGTGCGCCCGTGTCGACGTCGACCGACTGGTGGGGCTGGGCCGCGACGCTCGCCTTCGCCGCGCAGGGCG
>NZ_LSJT01000081.1:0-6401 GCF_001556795.1 Dermacoccus sp. CCH2-D9 | reverse complement strand
CTCGACGCTCGGGGCGCGCGTGCAACCGTCCGCCCCGCCGGCAAAGGTGACGCCGGCGCCGCCGCTGACGATCGACGTGCCGCCCCACCCGCGCGGCGCGGGCGTCGTCTGCGTCATCAACCCGCGAGCAGGAGGAGGTAACGGCGCGCGCGTCATCCGACGCATCGAGAAGCTGCTGCCCGAGGTGGAGATCGTCCGCCTCGGGCAGGGGCAGGATCTCGACGACCTGCTCGCCGACGCGGCCGCGCGCTGCGACGTGCTCGGCGTCGGCGGCGGTGACGGGACGCTGCAAGCTGGTGCGCGGCACGCGATCGAGCACGACGTGCCGCTCGCGGTGTTCCCCGCCGGCACGTTCAACCACTTCGCGAAGGCGCTCGGGGTGAGCGTCGACGCGACCGCGCGGGCGATCGAGCAAGGATGGTGCACGGCCGTCGACGTCGCGCGCCTCAACGGCGAGATATTCCTCAACACCGCGAGCGCCGGCTCGTACCCCGAGTTCGTCATCCGCCGCGAGAAGCTCGAGGGGCGCATCGGCAAACCGCTCGCCGCCGTCGTCGCCGGATGGCGGATGCTGCGCACCGCGGAGCCGTTCATGTTGCGCTACGACAACCGCGAGTACACCCTCGCCGGCATCTTCATCGGCAATGGCCGCTACGACCCGCCCGGCGACGCACCGCAGACGCGGCTGCGCATGGACGACGGGCAGCTCGACCTGCGGTTCTTGGAGCGAGGCTCGCGGTGGGCCGCCGTCCGCACGCTGTTCGCCGTCTTCACCGGCGGGCTCGGACGGTTGCCGCTCTACCACGAGTTCGACGCGCCGAAGGCTCACCTCGAGGTCGTCGGCGGTCCCATCCTGTTCGCCCGCGACGGCGAGGTGACCGGCTCGGGGACGGTGCTCGACCTCGACGTCGCCTACCGCGCTCTCACCGTCTATCGGCCGCGCACAGGCAGTTGGAGTCGCGTGCTGCGACGCTTCGGATGGCGCCGCCAGGGCGTCACAGCCAGCTGACGCGGCCGGCGAGCAGCTCGTAACCGACGAAGCTGACGACGTCGAGGATCGTGTGCGCGACGATGAGCGGCAGGACGCGTCGCGTGCGCGTGTAGAGCCAGCCGAAGATCAGGCCCATGACGACGTTGCCGACGAACCCGCCGAGGCCCTGGTACAGGTGGTAGCTGCCGCGGATCAGCGCGCTCACGACGATCACCTTCGTGCGCCCCCACCCGGCCTGCGACCAGCGCGTGAAGAGGTAGCCGATCATGACGACCTCTTCGAGGATCGCGTTCTGCGCGGCGGCGAGGACGAGGATCGGAAAGACCCACCAGTGCTCGCCCAGGCCGGACGCGACGACCGTCGTGTTGATGCCCATGGCCCGCGAGACGAGGTACAGCGCGAGGCCCGGGATGCCGATGACGGCGGCGAGCAGCGCACCGAGGACGGCGTCGGGTGCCTGGCGTGTGCGGTCGATCCCGAGGTAGGCCAGCGGCTTCCGCAGTTCGCGCGACAGCAGGAGAACGACGAGCGCGACCGGCACGAGCGCCAGCGCGATCTGCACGAGCTGATAGACGACGTCGAGCCACTGCGTGCTCGAACGCGACGAGTTGAGCGTCGACGTCTGCTGACTGATCGACGTGTGCGTCGCGCGCGCCGTCAGGGCCGTGCGCAGCAGCGAAAGCGCCGACCAGATCGCGCTCGCGCCGAGGCTGAGCAGCAGGACGATGACCGTCTCGGCGAGCAGTTGACGCCGCGGCAGGCGCGTGCGGGCCACGTCGAGTCTCGTACCAGGCCAGGCCATCTGGCCTCGCAGACGGCCGAGCGCTGTTCGTGCGCGCTCACTCGGCGCGTCGACTCGGGTACTCACCGAAGCAGCGTGGGGTTCAGCGGCACAGCGCGGTTCACGAGACGCCGAGCGAGCCGGCGTCGTCGTCATCGGTGCCCGTGTCGGTGACGACGTCGTCAGAGTCGGCGTCGGCGTCAGCGTCGGATCCACCGTCAGCCTCGGCGTCGGGTTCTGCCTCGTCATCGAGGACGTGAACCGGGGCCTCGTCGTAGGGGTCGTTGATCGTGTCGTCGCTCATGTCAGCTCCTCGCTCGTCGAATGTTCGTCCTGGCCCGTCGTCGGTGTGCCAGCGGCCGCGCGTCACTCGTCGCGGCGCGAGGTGAACGCGCTGCCGACACTGCCACTCGTGCGATGCGCGGGTACGTCGGGGCGGGCCTCGTCGCGTTCTTCGCCGTCGACCCGGGACGCGACGTGTCGCTCGCAGTTGACGGGCTCGCCGTCGTCGAGCCCGTCGGACGGGTCGTCACGGCGCGAGCCTGCTGCATCCGAACGTCCTGCACCTGCGAGTCCTGCGCCGGCGCGTCCTGCGTCCGAATGGCCGCCGCTAGAACGTCCTGCACGCCGCGAGCCACCGTCGCGTCGCTCACGCTCAGCGCTCACGGGCGCATCGTCGAGGCGACGCACGACGGTGAACCAGGTGATGGCGAAACCGGCGACGAGCGCCAGCAGCGCTGCGGGCCACAGCTGAGCGGCGAGCCAGATCATCGGACGCTCCCCGCGTCGCCCTCGTGTTGCTCGTCGAGTTGGCGCAGGTCGCGGCGCGTCGGGTAGAGCGCGGCGGCGAGCAGCCAGGCGATGAGGGCGCCGAGCACGAAACAGACGAGCATGACGAAGACGCTGTCGATCACGAGGTTCATCGGTGCACCTTCACCGTGCGGACGCCGTCGACGTGCGACGCGGCGTCGCGCACCGAGTCGATGGCGTCGTTGCCCGAACGCGCCGGGACGACGGCGGTGACGTCGCGGCCGTCGACCGAGACGGAGACCTGAGCGACGCCCGTGCCGGCGACGCTGCGCTCGACTCGCTGCTGCAGGTTGGATTCGATCGAGGACTTGCCGAGGAACGCGGCCGCAGCGCCGAGAACAAGTGGGACGACGACGAACGCCGCCCACCACGCCCGACTGAGTCGGGCGCGCACGCGCGTGCCTGAACGCTCCACTGCGTCTCCTTCGTTCTTCAGGTGCTCGTCGAACGTCGCCATTGTGCCTGGCGTCACCGACAACGCCGTCGTCACGCGCCGTTCGATGCGGCGCCGGCACCCGGTTCGTCGCGGTTCGGAACGCCGCCCTGGGCCGCCTCGCCCATCTGGTCGAGGCGACGGAACGGGTGGGCCGCCTCGATCTGCAGAGCCAGCCGCAGCAGCGTGTTCTCGTCGCCGATCTGCCCGGAGATCATGACGCCGACCGGCAGCCCGTCATCGGTCCGTCCCAGCGGCAGGCTGATGGCGGGTGCGCCCGTCGCGTTGTGCAGCGGCGTGAAGGCACAGTAGGCGAGCACGCGCTCGAGGTGCGTCTCGTAGTCGAGATCGCCTGCGAGATAACCGATCTCGGGTGCGACGTGGGCGAGGACGGGTGAGACGAAGACATCGGGGCCGCTCGCCATCTGCGAACGGTACACACGACCCGACGCCTGCAGACGCGCGAGGAACTTCGGCGCGTGCGCGAGCCGGCGGCGTCCCATCTGCGCGAGCCCGAGCGTCAACGGGTCGAGCTTGCTCGCGTCGAAATCCTTGTGGAACAGGCGCTTGCCGCCCGCCACCGTGTTGAACGCGAGGAAACCCCAGTAGTCGAGGAAATCCTGTTGGAACGACTCGGGAATCGTCGGTTGCCAGTCGACGATGTCGTGCCCGAGCCCGCCCAGCATCGTGAGAGCCGTGTCGACGGCGGCTCGCGTCGGTGCATCCGACGGAGGCGCGAACGGACTGTCGTGCATGAACCCGATGCGCAGCGGGCGCGTCAGCCCGGGGTGCGACGTGACGTCGATCGGCGGTAGGCGACGCGCCGGGTGCACGCGCTGGGCGTCCTCGAAGAACGTGACGGTGTCGCGCACCGTGCGCGTCAGCACCGAGTCGGTGACGATCTTCACCGGCATCTGCGCGGAACTCTCACCGATGATGAGGCGCCCGCGCGTCGGTTTGAGGCCGACGAGGCCGCACGTCGCGGCAGGAATGCGGATCGAGCCACCACCGTCGTTGCCGTGCGCGATGGGGACGACGCCCGACGCGACGAGCGCCGCCGAACCGCCGGAGGAACCGCCCGAACTGCGCGACGTGTCCCACGGGTTGCGCGTGACGTTGCCGCCAGGGCGTTCCGTCGTCGCCGTCCAGCCGAACGGCGGCATCGTCGTCGTGCCGATGGGGACGATGCCCGTGCCGAGGATCTGCGTCACGACCTTGCCGCTGCGGCGGTTGCTGACGCGCGGCATCGCTTCCGACCCCTGCGTCATCGGCACGCCGGCGACGACGACGTTGTCCTTGAACGCGCTCGGCACGCCGCGCAGCGCGGCGTCCGGATGATCGTGGCGCCCACCTCCGAGGCCCGCGTCGATACGACCAGCACGCTGACGGGCGCGCTTGGCGTCGATGAACTCGATGGCGTTGAGCACCCCGTCGACCTTCTCGGCGCGCGCGAGCGCAGCCTCGACGGCCTCCGTCGCGCTGATGCGGCCCGAGTCGATGGCGTCGGCGAGCGCTGTCGCGTCCATGTCACCGAGCGCATCGTCGGTGAACGCGTGGATCTGCTTCGGCCTCGTCTCGGACATCATCTGACCCCTTTTCGTCGTGGCAGCTTCGATCTGCCAGTGTGCCGCCTGCGACGCCGCCTGTGGGCCGAAGCGCGCAACTCGGGTGGCCGATGCCGCCCGTGTCGCCGATGTCGCCCGTGTCGCCGATGTCGGCATGGCCTCGACGATGGTGGTGGCGGTGCGTGAGAGGGCACGCCTCCCTGGGTATCGTGACGATTCAGCGGGCCGAGGTGGGCGCGAGGTTCGGGGCGGGGATTTCGTTGTCGTGCAGCAGGGTTCGCGCCGCGTGCCAGCCGCACATGCCGTGGACGCTGGGGCCCGGCGTCGTCGCTCCCGACGCGAGGTAGACACCGTCGGCGGGTGTGCGCCACGGCGTCGGTGACACGACGGGACGCTTGAGCATCTGCGTCATCGTGACGGCGCCGCTCGCGAAGTCGCCGCCCGCGAAGTTGGGACTGACGGCCGCCGCGAACTCGTCGGCGCGCGTCGCTGTTGAGGCGAGCACGAGGTCACGGAAACCCGGGGCGTGCTCCTCGACGGCGGCGAGGACGGCCTCGGTGGCGTCGACGTCACTGTCGAACGGCACGTGGACGTACGCCCAGAACGTCGCCTGCCCGGCCGGCGCGCGCGTGGAATCGACGACACTCGGCTGCACGGCCAGAACGTAGGGACGCTCGGGCACCCGCCCGCGCGCGACGTCGTTCTCCGCCGCCGCGATCTGCCCGCGTGTGCCGCCGAGGTGCACCGTGGGGGCCTTGCCGATGCGCGGATCGCTCCACGGGACCGGCCCGGCGAGCGCCATGTCGACCTTGCTCACGCCGCTGCCCGGCTTGAACCGCTCGAGAGCGCGCCGGTAGCGATCAGGCAGGCGCGCGGCGCCCATCGTCAGGAACGCGGGGACGCCGACGTCGAGCACGGCCGCGTCGTACTCGTCGAGCTGCGCGAGGTCAGTGACCTCCCGCCCGAGGTGGACGCGCCCACCGTGCGCCTCGAGGTCCGCGACGAGCGCGTCGACGATCGCCTGTGAACCACCGACCGGCACCGGCCAACCCTGCGCGTGCGCGGTTGCGCTCAGCATGAGCCCGCCACCGGCCATGGCGAGAGTGGGGTGGCGGCCGATCGTGTGCGCGGCGCACCCCGTCAGCATCGCCGGGGCGACGTCCTCGACGAACCGGCGTGACCATGCGGGCGTGCCCGCCTCCAGGACGCGCGCGCCGTAGACGGCCGCCGCGATCGGGTCGCGTGGCACCCGCAGCAGCGTGTTCATCGTCATGTCGGTGACGCCGCGCAGGCGCTCGACGACGGGGCCGAGGAAGGAGCGGTAGGCGTCACCGTCCGCGCCGAGTGCGTCGGCCGCACGGTCGAGGTCGCGATACCCGATGCCGCTACGGCCCCCCGGCAACGGATGTGCGAACGAGGCCTCGGGCACGACGAGGTCGATGCGCCGCGCAAGGTCGAACTCCTGGAAGAACGGGCTCGCGAGCGCCATCGGGTGGACGGCGCTCGCGACGTCGTGGCGAAAACCCGGCAGGCTGAGTTCGCGGGTGGCCGCGCCACCGCCCGTCCACCCGTTGCGTTCGAAGACGTCGACGGCGAGCCCGGCGCGCGCCAGCGTCACGGCCGCGGCGAGGCCGTTGGGTCCGGCGCCGACCACGGCCACGCGCGTCAAGTTCATGCGTGAAGCGTAAGGACGCGGCTACGGACGCGGGGCGCCGGGGACGAATGTGACCCAGAATCGCAGGTGTGCACGGCTCAGAAGCGGACGTCGGCGCGGGCGCTTCAGGACGTCGGGCTCGTCAACGCGACCGACGTCATCGGCGG
>NZ_LSJT01000080.1:0-3669 GCF_001556795.1 Dermacoccus sp. CCH2-D9 | reverse complement strand
GTGCGGCGATGTACCCCGTGCTTGCGCGCGAGCTCGCGGATGGACAGACCCTCCACTCGCGCGTCATGGCGGATGTCGGCGTACAGCTGCACTCGTGACCCCATCTTGGCTCCCTTGCCCTCGCGACTGGTTCCCAGTGATGGGGACCAGCGTGAAGGGGTGGGGCCAGTTCAGACCGTCAACACCCCGGCAAGTCGCACGCGGGGCCAGATCAAGCCGTCACAACGGGGCCAGACCAAGCTGTCACAACCAATCCTGCTGCCCGGGCCGAACTCGCTGTTCGTCGCGACGAGCGCCGCGCAGGTATCGCGACGCGCCGGCTGGCAGGCCGCCGCCGGTGTGTTCATCAGCGACAGCATCCTCATGATCGCGGCCGTCGCCGGCGGGCACGCTGCTGACGGGCGGGTCGCTGTTCTTCCGCGCGCTGACGCTCGTCGGCGGCGCCTACCTCGTCTATCTCGGGTTCGGTCTGCTGCGCCGAGGGGTGCAGTTGCTGCGCGAACATCGAGCGCTGACGCGCGCCGACGCCACGGACGACTCGCTCAACCCCATCGACACAGGCGCGGCCCCCGATGACGCCGGCATCGCGGCGTCCCCGTTCAGCCGCTCGATCGTGACGGGCATGCTCAACCCCAAGTCGATCCTGTTCTTCGCCGCGTTCTTCGTGCAGTTCGTGACGCCGGGCGATCCGCACCTGTGGGTCAACTTCGGGGTGCTCGCCGTCATCATGCAGATCATCAGCCTCATCTACCTCGCGGCCGTCATCGCCATCAGTTCGCGGCTCGGCCACCGCGTCGCAGGACGCCCGCGCGTCGTCGCCGGCGCACACCTCGCCGCGGGGACGGCCTTCTGCCTGTTCGCCGTCAAGCTCGCCACCGCATCGTTCTGACGCCCGACACGCTGAACCACCACGCCGACGCGACGCTCCACCCCTCACAGCTGCCGCGCGACCACATGGCCGGCTGACGCGAAGCTCCACCCCTCACAGCTGACGCACGACCACATGGCCGGCCGACGGCGAAGCTCAACCCCTCACGGCTGACGCGCTGCTGCGACGTCTTCGGGGTAGCTCCCGTAGAAGGGCACGTAGCCGTCACGCATCAGCACCCACACGCGGTCGTCACCCACGCCGGCGAACCCGGCGTCGCGCAGTTCGACCTTGCGCGACTTGAACGTCGAGGTGTGCTCGAGCGAATCGACCTCGCGCACGAACAGTGGCACCGCGTACTTCGGCAGGCGTTCGTTGAGCGCGACGGCCGCCATGGCGTCGAAGGGCTCGCCCTCGCGCAGCACGACGGCGGCCATGCCGGCTCGCCCGTCGCAGCCGGGCACCTCGACGCCGTAGACGACGCAGTCCTCGACGAACGGCAGCCGCTCGAGGGCCGCCTCGACCTCCGTCGTCGCGACGTTCTCGCCCCTCCACCGGAACGTGTCGCCGAGCCGATCGACGAACGCCACGTGGTTGAGCCCCTGCCGGCGCACGAGGTCGCCGGTGATGAACCAGCAGTCGCCGTCCTTGAAACCGTCGCGCAGCAGCTTCTTCTCGGTGGCGTCGTCGTCGGTGTACCCGTCGAACGGCTGGGCCTTCGTCACCTTGGCGAGCAGCAGGCCCGCCTCGCCGACCTTGACCTGACGCAGCCGCCCGTTCCCGTCGCGCACCGCGCCGCCCGTCTCCGGGTCGTAGGCGGCGACCTTGTGCGGCAGTGGGCACGTGCCGGCCGTCTCGGAGATGTTGTAGGCGTTGATGAACGCGATGTTGCACTCGCTCGCCCCGTAGAACTCGGCGATGCGCGCGATGCCGAAGCGCTCCTGGAACTCGGCCCAGATGTCGGTCCGCAGGCCGTTGCCGACGATGACGCGGATGCGGTGCGCCCGGTCAACGTCCCGCTGCGGCTGGCCGAGCAGATAGCGGCACAGTTCGCCGATGTAGACGAACGACGTCGCGTCGAAGCGGATGACGTCGTCCCAGAAGTTGGAGACGGAGAACTTGCGCGCGATGGCGAAGCACGCGCCGCCGTTGAGCACGGCTCCGAGCGCGACCGTCACGGCGTTGTTGTGGTACAGCGGCAGGCAGCAGTAGAGAGTGTCGCCCTCGCGCAGCCGCACGCCCAGCCCGCCGAGGCCCGAGTACGACTGCAGCCACCGATGGTGGCTCATGATGGAGGCCTTCGGCATGCCCGTCGTGCCGGAGGTGAAGATGTAGTACGCCTTGTCGCTGCCGCGCACCTGCGCGCATTCGGGCGGGTTCTGCGCCGCCGCCGTAGGCGCGTTCGTCGCCTGTGCGACGAGCTCGTCGAGCCCGACGACGTCCGCGTGGCGCCCGGTATCCGACGACGGTGCGGTGTTCGCTGAGCCCTCCCCCGCGAGGCACGTCGTCACCGCCTCGAGCAACGACGGCTCGGCGACGATGACGCGGGCGTCGAGTACTCCGAGGCTGTGGGCGAGCACATCGCCCTGCTGGTTGTAGTTGAGCAGCCCGCTGACGGCGCCGAGCTTCACGGTCGCGAGCATCACGAGCAGCATGTCGATCGAGTTGTGCGACATCAGCCCGACGACGTCCCCGTGACGCACCCCAGCGTCCTTGAGCACCCACGCGAGCCGGTTGACACGCTCGTTGGCCTCTGCGTAGGTGAGGCGCCCCTCGTCGGCCACGACGAACGGACGCTGCGGGTGCCGCTCGGCGAGCCCTTCGAATACCGAGCCGATCGACATGGCGCGGCCCGATCGACGCAGCAGTAAGGACGGCAGATGCTTGGCGACGTGGGGGATGTCGGGCGTCATCGTCAGCGCCCCGCGCGCCACGTCGAGCAGCGTCACCCGGGTCCGTGAGGTCGTCATCGCTGTGGTCTCCTTCGGCCGTCGTCAGCTCCGGTGTCGCGGTCCGCGCCGCGATCCCCCAACCCTACCTACGCTTCAGTAACCACGTGACGGATACCGCTCAGCCCGTCCCACATCGATGGGTGCCTGCACAGAATTGCCATCCCCCCGGCCGTGGTGGACGATGCGAAGCCGACGCGACGCATGAGCGCGTCCTCGAGGCCGCCGAGGATCTCGATTCCGGCAGCCCCGACCCCCGCTCGCCTCGTCCCTGCGACAGGGACGCTCCGGCATCGTCGGTGTCTTCGCCGAGGGGCGACTGCTCAACTCGTTCAGTGACCCGTTCGCCGTCAGCGTGCTCGACGGTCTCGCGCAGCACCTGGGCCAGAACTCGAGCGGCATCCTGCTCATCCTGGCGTAGGGTAGCGATGAGCACGAGGTCGTGCGACGCATGTCCGGCATCCCCCGCGACGCCGTCGTCTTCCCGCTCGGCGGGCATGTCTCGGCGGCGGTGCTGGACCACCTGCGCCATCGCCGCATCCCGCTCGCCGGCACGGGTTACCCCGCGATCGACGGTGTCCTGCAGCTGACGATGGAACGCGCCGCGCTGCGCACCCTGGCCACGTACCTGTACGACCTCGGCCACCGCGACGTCGCGCTCGTCGAGATGCCGCAGGGTGCGAGCCGCGGTGAGGGCGACACGACGCCGACGGCCAACCCCGAGGGAGTGGGCAACGTCATGTACGTGTCTATCCGCACCCGTACAAGCATTCGCAGGGGCGGCGGGGGTCAGGGTGTTTGTGGTGGACGTAGAAATGCGTGATGGTCTTGAACTACTCAACCCCAGTCTTT
>NZ_LSJT01000008.1:0-1425 GCF_001556795.1 Dermacoccus sp. CCH2-D9 | reverse complement strand
CCGCCGCTTTCTTCCCACCGCGGGCGCATCGTCCACAGGCCGGACGGCTGGAGCGCTCTTTCCGCTGCCGGAGCAGGCTGATCCACAGGGTGGCCGTGCTGACGTTGGCGCCGCTCATGGCCCGCCCGCCACGCTCGAGCCATGAGCGACGATCTGGCACCCAGCCCCGTGTTCGACACCCCCGCGCCTGACACCCCCGACGACGCCGCACCGACGCTCGTCGGCGCGTGGATGAGCCCCGGCCTCCTGACACATGACAGTGTCGTGCCGCATGACGATCGGCTGCCGGGCGATTTCGGTGCGACCGGCCCCGGGGCGGACGATCCCGACGCGGGCGGCCCGGCGGAAACCGGCCTCGGGTCGGACGAGGCGCCGTCGGCCAGCCAGCCGTCCCCTGCTGACCCGACGGCCGGTGAGTCGGCCGCTCCCGAAGACGCGCCTGCTCCGGAGAACGAGCCAGCTCTCGAGGACGGTCTCGTTCCAGGGGACGATCTCGAGTCGTGCGCGGCGACCCTCGCAGTCGCCGTCGTGCTCGAGCGCGGCACTCCGTCTGCATGGCGCGCCGTGCCGGTGCGTCAGGGCCTGAGCAGCGCCGTCATCGATGCGGTGATGACGCCCCGCGTCATGACGAGCACCGTCGACGCCGTCGTCGCCCGCCACGAGGCCGCGTTCGGGGCGGGCACCGCGTCGGAGCTGCTGCACGCGTTCGATCTCATGGGCGAGACGACGTGGCGGGAGGAGATCGGCACCGGCCACCGCACCCGCGCCAGTGTGGACGCACCCCACAAGAGCGCCGTCATCCGTCAGGCGGCGGCGCTCCTCGCGGGCCGAGGTATCGAGTCATGCGCCGACCTGGTGGCGGCCGCCCACGACGACGACCTCCGACGGGCCTGGTGCGTGCTGCCCGGCCAGTCGTCCGGCTCGACGTGGCGTCATCTGCTGCTCGCCGCAGGGTGCGACGACGTCATGCTGTGCCCCCTCACCCGATCCTTCGCGCGCCGCGCCACCGGCCACACCTTCACCGCCGACGAGCTCCACGCCGTCATCGTCTCCGCGGCCGTCCAGTTGGGCATCACGCCCGCCGCGATCGAGCACCAGATGTGGCGCGGCGCGCTCACGGCGAAGCGCCGCCGCCCCAGCGCGAGGGACGACGGCGCTGCGCGTGAGGGGGCCGATGAGCCCCCTGCTGTCGACGATCAGCTCTGACGGCGCAGACGCATCGCGATGCCCGCGCCGGCAGCCACCACGACGACAGCCAGGCCCGCGAGGCCTGTGACGGCGCGCTCGTTGCTCACGCCATCGGTGTCGACCTTCGGCCCCGTCGTCGTGGTCGGGGACGCGCTGTCAGAAGCGGAACCGGTCTCCGTCGCGCCGGTGGTGGAGCTCGTCGAACCGGCCGTCGGCGTCGTGGGCTCGGTCGTCGGC
>NZ_LSJT01000079.1:0-5914 GCF_001556795.1 Dermacoccus sp. CCH2-D9 | reverse complement strand
CACCCGCCCGGCGACGAAACCCGCAGCCACGCCGCACCCGGGCCCCTCGACGCACGCCCCGAAGCCGAAGCACGTCGTCCGCTACGCCGGGACAGCGGCGGCGCGCGGCTATCCGGCGTCCCTCGTCGCCTCCGGTGACCGCCACCGCCGACAGCTCGCCGCGGCCGACCTGCCCGGGCAGGCGCAGATCCGCGCGATGATCACCTCGACCGCGAAGCGCTACGGCGTCAGCCCGAAGCTCGCCCTCGCGATCGGCTGGCAGGAATCGGGTCACCGGCAGAGCGCCGTCTCGGTCTGCGACGCCCTCGGCACGATGCAGGTCATGCCCACGACCGGGCAGTGGGCCGGCTCCATCGTGCATCGCCACCTCGACCTGCTCGACACGCAGGACAACATCACCGCCGGCGTCGTGACGCTGCGCTTCCTCACCGAGCACGCGCACGATCAGAACGAGGCCATCGCCGCCTACTACCAAGGTCTTGGAGCAGTGCGCGCGCACGGCATGTACCCCGACACCCGCCGGTACGTCGCGAGCGTCAATACCCACATGAAACGCTTCTCCTGACGCGGGCGTGCACAGCCGACGCACACGCGGAGCCGCCTAGACTGCGCTCGTGGAGCCGATCCAAGCCGACCCCCTCATCGGGCAGCTGATCGAACGCCGCTATCAGGTGAGAAGCCACCTGGCCGACGGCGGGATGGGGCGCGTCTACGTCGCGCACGACACACGCCTCGAGCGCGACGTCGCGTTCAAGGTGCTGCGCGCCGACCTCGCACGCGACCCCGCCTTCGTCACCCGCTTCCAGCGCGAGGCGCGCGCCGCCGCACGGCTCAGCCACCCGCACGTCGTCGCCGTCCACGACCAGGGGCGCGACGGTGACGTCGTGTTCCTCGCGATGGAACTCGTCGACGGCGTCACGATGCGCGACGTCATCAACCGTGGCGGACGCCCCACCGGCGAGCTGCTCGCACTGTTCGAGCAGGTGCTCGACGGGCTCGGCGCCGCCCATCACGCGGGCCTCGTCCACCGCGACATCAAGCCCGAGAACATCCTCATCAGCTCGCGCGGGGTCGTGAAGATCGCCGATTTCGGTCTAGCGCGCGCCGTCTCGTCGGCGCGCTCGTCCGTGAGCGCCGACAACGAGATGCTCATCGGCACCGCCTCCTACCTCGCGCCCGAGCAGGTGGAACCCGCCCGATTCGGCCACTCCGGTCCGCGCGGCGACGTCTACGCCTCCGCCCTCGTCCTCGCCGAGATGTTGACGGCGCGTCGCTCGTTCGACGGCGACTCCCCGGTCCAGGTCGCCTACCGCCACGTCCACGAAGCGCCGCATCCACCCTCGAGCGCTGACGCGTCCCTGGCCCCCCTCGACGCCTGGTTCACCCGCGCGACGAGCAAGATGCCCGCCGATCGTCCGGCCGACGCCACCGCCTCCGCCCACGAACTGCACGCCGCGCGCGCCCGGCTGACGCCCGAGGCCCTGGGGCACCCCGCCCCGCCGGCCGCCCACGTCACCGCGCCAACCGCCCAGCTCGACGTGCCGGCTGCCTCGCCGGACGCCTATCGCGTCGAGGGCACGATCGCTCCTGGTGCCATTCCAGCCACCGGCCAGGACGGCGGCAGGCCGACCGGTGCCCCGACCGGCCCACAGGGTGCTGACGAAGGCCGGAGCGCGGCGCTGCGCCCTGCCCACACGCACGTCATCCCGGCGACGACCACCCAGACGCTCGGCGCGACACCCGCGGGCGGCCCGCGCCGTCGTCGTCGCTGGCCGTGGGTCGCCGCAGCCGCGACGGCGATCGCTGCCGGCGGCCTCGCGCTCGCCCTGACGGTGGGGCCGCTGACGTCGACCGACATCCCCGAGGTAAACGCTCGACCTCAGGGTGAGGCCATTTCGACCCTCCGTTCCGCCGGATTCGACACGCGCGTCACGCTGGCTGATTCCGACTCCGTCCCGGCCGGCCGCGTCATCTCGACCTCACCCGAGCAGGGCTCGAGCCATCGTCGCGGCACCGACGTCACCCTCGTCGTGAGCAACGGACCGAGGATGGTCGACGTCCCCGCCGTGGCCGGCCTGCAGCGCGACAAGGCTAAAGCCAAACTCAAGAGTGAGGGTTTTGGCCACGTGACGCACACCGAACGGCACGACGTCCGTGAGGCGGGAACGGTACTGTCGGTCTCTCCCGGGGCGGGCGCTCACATCCGTCACGACACCACCGTCACCCTCGTCGTCAGCTCGGGGCCGGAGGAGTTCCACCTGCCCGACGTGGCGAAGCAGACACAGGAAAACGCGACGACGACGCTGCAGGAGCGCGGCCTGACGGTCACGAAGCGCGAGGAGTTCTCCCCCGACGTTCCTTCCGGCTCGGTCATCGGCACCGACCCGACGAGCGGAACCCAGGTGAAGACGGGGGACACGATCACGCTGCGCGTCTCGAAGGGCGTCGAGATGGCCGACGTGCCCGACGTCACCGGAATGAAGGCAGCCGAGGCCCGTTCTCGCCTCGAGGACGCGGGCTTCCACGTCGACGGGGCGTCCTGGCTCGACGAGCTGCTCAGCTCCACCGTCAGCTCGCAGACGCCGTCGGGCGGCTCGCGCACCCCCAAGGGGAGCAGCGTCACCCTGAGCTTCTGACGGCGCACCGTCGGAACATACGACGATGCCCGCCCACCATGAGGCGAGCGGGCATCGTCGTCAGTTCGACACGGACGTCACTGCGCGCGAGCGCTCAGCATCTCCGCGACGAGGTAGGCCAGTTCGAGGCTCTGCTGGTGGTTGAGACGCGGGTCGCAGGCCGACTCGTACCGGCTTTCCAGATCCTCGTCACGCACCTCGACGCTGCCGCCGAGGCACTCGGTCACGTCGTTGCCCGTCAGCTCGACGTGCAGGCCACCCGGGACGGTGCCCGCCGCCTCGTGCACCTCGAAGAAGCCGCGCACCTCGTCGACGATGTCGTCGAGACGACGCGTCTTGAAACCGCTCGCGGATTCGAACGTGTTGCCGTGCATCGGGTCGGTGATCCACACCGGCGCCGCGCCCTCGGCCTTGAGTCGCGCGACGATGGGCGGCAGCGCCTCACGGATCGTGCCCGCGCCCATGCGCGTGATGAACGTCAGACGGCCGGGCTCACGCTCGGGGTCGATCTTGTCGATGATGCGCAGCAGGTCGTCCGGGTCGGCCTTCGGCCCGACCTTCATGCCCACCGGGTTCGACACGCGGGAGACGAAGTCGATGTGCGCACCGTCGATCTCGCGCGTGCGCTCACCGACCCACAGCATGTGCCCGGACGTCGCGTACGGGCGGCCCGAACGCGAGTCGACGCGCGTCAGCGGACGCTCGTAGTCGAGCAGCAGCGCCTCGTGGCTCGAGAAGAAGTCGACGGCGCGCAGGGCGTCGAAGTCGACCCCGCAGGCGGCCATGAACCGCATCGCGCGGTCGATGTCCTTCGCCGTCTTCTCGTAGCGCGCGTTGGCGGCGTTGGCGATGAAGCCCTTGTTCCAGTCGTGGACGTTGCGCAGGTCGGCGAAACCGCCCTGGGTGAACGCGCGCACGAGGTTGAGCGTCGCCGCACTCGTGTTGTAGGCCTGCAGCAGTCGCTCGGGGTCGGGGCGACGCGCCTCGGGCGTGAACGCGAAATCGTTGACCATGTCACCGCGGTAGGCCGGCAGGGTGACGTCGCCGCGCGTCTCGGTGTCCTTCGAGCGCGGCTTGGCGAACTGCCCGGCGATGCGGCCGAGCTTCACGACGGGCGTGCTCGCGCCGTACGTCAGCACCGCAGCCATCTGCAGGATCGTCTTGACGCGGTCACGGATGTTGTCGGCCGTCGCCGAGGCGAACATCTCTGCGCAGTCACCGCCCTGCAGGACGTACGCCTCACCGCGCGACGCCGCGGCGAGGCGGGTGCGCAGATCGTCGCACTCGCCCGCGAAGACGAGCGGCGGATAGGTGGCCAACGTCTCGCGCACGCGCTCCAACGAACCGTCATCCGGCCACGACGGCTGCTGCTTGGCAGGCAACTGCGGCCACTCGAGACCCACAGGACGCGTGGGCACGGACGGGGTGTTCTGCGTTTCGGGCGTGGTACTCACTCGAGCGAGCGTAGGCGTCGAAGCACGATGGCGCACATCGGCCCTGACTGTGAGACATCACGGGCGACGTGCGAGCCGGACTCGCGGGCGGCGATGCCAGGCCGACGCGCCGTCCCGAGAGCCCAGGGCGATGCCCGGTACAGCGACGGCGATCGTCAGCCGGCGTCGCGAGCGCCGGCTGCGTCGCCGTCGGTCGTGATGGATTCGACGCGCTCGACAGATTCGACACGCTCGACGGACACGGACGTCTCGCCGTCATCGATCGTGACGGCGTCATGAGCCTGGGCGTCATGAGCGGCGTCGTGGACCGCGATGTCCTCGACGTCGGCCGTGACGTCGGCTGCCTCGCCGGCGGGCGCGTCGTTGTTCTTGATGTCCTTGCCGTCCTTGTCCGAGCCCTTGCGCGGCAGGCGGGCGGCAGCGTCTTCGAGGGCCGCGGTGGCGCTGCCCTGGATCTCCTTGGCCACCTGCACGGCGCCTTCACCGAGGGAGCGGGCACGCTCGCCGACCGACTTCTTGCGCGACGCGGCGTACTCATCAACGTACTCCTGGCCGGACAGCAGCATCAGTTCATACATGATCTCGTCGGTGATGGAGCGCAGCACGAAACGGTCGGAGCCCATGCCGTCGAAGCGCGAGAAGTCGAGCGGCGCGCCGAAGCGCACGTGCGGCTGCGCGTAACGGCCGAACTTCTCGCCGGGAGGTGCGACGGTGTCGGTGTCCATGACGGCGACCGGGATGACGGGCACGCCACTCTCGAGCGCGAGACGCGCGATACCGGTCTTGCCCTTGTAGAGACGGCCGTCGGGCGAGCGCGTGCCCTCGGGGAAGATGCCGAACAGCTCACCGGCGGCGAGGATGCGCTTGCCGGTCGCGAGCGCACCGGCCGCGGCGGAACCGCTCGTGCGATCGATCGGCACCTGACCCGTGCCGGAGAAGAAGCCCTTCTGCAGGCGCCCCTTGACGCCGGGCGTCGTGAAGTACTCCGACTTCGCGACGAACGTGACGCGGCGTTCGACGACGAGCGGGACGAACAGCCAGTCCGAATAGGAGAGGTGGTTGATCGCCAGGATCGCCGGGCCGGCGTCGGGAATGTGCTCGAGGCCCTCGACCGTCGGGCGGAAGACCGTTCGAAGCGCAGGCCCGACGAGAACCCTCTTGAGAAGCCAGTAGAGCACGGGAAGTCTTCCTCTCGGGGTGCAGGACGGCTTCACTCTACTGGGTCACACCGGCCTGCACATGCCGCCACGGCGACGCAGCGTGCCAGGATGAGCACATGCGAACCCGGCCCCGCACCTGCCCACCGACGTCCGCGCCCGGGCGGGCCACCTCGCGCATCGGCGAGGCGCTGCGATGAGCACCGAGCCCCGCGACCGCGACTGGGACGCCGAGTTCGCCCAGATCACCCGGCATCTCGACCTCGACGCAGCGTCGGAATCCGCGACGCGCCGCGGCGCCCACCGGGATCTCTTCGAGCCCACATCCGACGAGACCACGCCCATGACGCCCGCCTCGCCGGCCCCGGCTGACGACGGTCCTGTACCCGGCTTCCGACCGCAGTGGCGCATGCCGGACGAGCAGCCATGGGTGATGACGCCGCCGCCTCACGGGCAGGCTGGGAGCGCTGCAGGTCAATACGACCACGACGATCTCGATGACCTGGACGAGGAACCCTTCGTCCCGCCTGAGCCCGCACCGTTCGAGACCAGTGACCCGGCGAGCGTCATCATGCTCGCCTGCTTCGTCCTCGGGCCGGTGTGGCTGCTCTACCTCACCCTGTTCGATCGTGAGGCGGCCACGCTGTGGTGGCTCGTCGCGGCGGGG